>NZ_JAWLIQ010000018.1:0-83501 GCF_033485175.1 Sporosarcina sp. YIM B06819
ACGGACATTTTCCTGCGATAATTGCGATACGGTTCTTGACCGGGATTTTAATGCCAGTTTAAATTTGAAATACGCAAAAGAATACACGATTATCACAGAACGATAACGTGTATATGTAGGGTGGGCTACATCCGAATTTACGCCTGTGGAGTGCTAAACCAACTGTAGTAGTGAGCAAGTAGCGAGGCAGGGTACGGAGAAGCAGGAAATTGTCTAGCGTAGAAGAACTTACACGTTTTTCTATGTTTTTAGTAGCAGGATATATGGAACTAGGAGCATTCTCTGTAAGTCTACCTGTAAAAGACATTTATAAATCAAAAGTATTTTACGAAGACCTCGGATTTCATGTCTTCGGAGGCGATATCAATCAAAATTGGCTTATTATGAAGAATGGAAGCTGCATAATTGGGTTATTCCAAGGAATGTTCGACAAGAACATTCTAACCTTTAATCCAGGTTGGAATGACAATGCTGACAATCTTGAATCGTTTACGGACATTAGAGATCTTCAAAAGCACCTGAAAGCAAAAGGTATTAAAATGTTGACTGAAGCAGATGAATCAAGCACAGGGCCAGCGAGTTTTACAATTGAAGATCCAGATGGTAATCCCATTCTTGTAGACCAACACGTGTAAAGCGCTAGATTCTAGAACAATTCAGAGTTCAATAAGAACCTAAAAAAAGCTGAGCTCATATGAGTCAGCTTTTTTCATTAGAATCAACTTAATTTCAAACTACCTTTACACCGCGATTAAGTTTGCTTTCCGTATTCTTCAAACCTGTTTTTTTAACTTCCATATCTCTGTCGCATAATCTTGAATTGTCCGGTCGCTGGAGAACTTTCCTGAGTGAGCGACATTCGTAACACTTTTATGGAGCCAGGATAATTTATCACGGTAAGTCTGCTCCACAAGCTCTTGGGTTTCAAGATAAGGCTCAAAATCTTTCAAGACAAAATATGGATCATTTTGGGATAGAATATTGTAATAAATATCCTTGAACTCAATTTCATGCGATCCAAATTCGCCGTGATTTAACTGATTTAAAATCCGGCTAACCCTGTCGTCCGTATTATAAATATTCGTAGCATTATAGCCACCATGTTGATAATAATTCAATACTTCATCCGCTGTTAAACCGAAAATGAAAATATTTTCATTGCCAACGGCTTCTTTAATTTCAACATTTGCACCATCTAGCGTACCAATTGTTAAAGCGCCGTTCATCATCATTTTCATGTTTCCAGTACCAGACGCTTCCTTACTCGCGGTTGATATTTGTTCACTAATATCGGCTGCCGGTATGATTTTTTCAGCGAGGCTGACATTATAGTTTTCTAAAAAAACAACTTTCAGCTTACCTTGAATTCCCGCGTCATGATTTACAATTGAGGCCACCTTATTAATAAGCTTGATAACTTCTTTCGCTAAATGGTAGCTCGGAGCAGCTTTTGCCCCGAAAATAAATGTACGGGGAATCATATCTAGATTTGGATTTGCTTTTAATTCATTGTATAAATAAATAATGTGGAAGATGTTAAGTAACTGACGTTTGTATTCATGAAGCCGTTTAATTTGTACATCAAAAATGGATTGATCATCTACTAAAATACCCGTACGGTCATGAATGAGGTTCGCTAATACTCGCTTATTTTCATGCTTCACTTGATGAAACTTTTCTAAAAAAGAAGCATCCTTCGAATACTTTAATAAGCTGATAAGCTGTTTGGGGCGTTGTATCCACTGCGGACCAATTGATTCTGTTATTAGTCCCGACAATTTGGGATTTGCTTGCAACAGCCAACGGCGATGGGTAATTCCGTTCGTCTTGTTATTAAAACGATCTGGGAAAAGTGCATAAAAGTTCTTCATTTCCTTTTTCTTTAAAATATCCGTGTGAATTTGGGCAACACCATTCACACTGAAGCTACCAACAATTGCGAGCCGCGCCATGTGGATTTGCTCATCAGCGATAATGGCTAACTTCGGAATTTTCTCTCTAAGCTCCTTATGATCAAACCAGAGTCCTTTACAAAACCTCTCGTTAATTTCATCAATAATCATATAAATACGCGGAAGTAAATGCTCCATCATCCCTTTTGGCCAGGTTTCAAGCGCTTCACTCAATGTCGTATGATTCGTGTAGGCAATTACTTTTGTCGTTACTTCCCAAGCGCTGTCCCAACCAAAGTGCTCTTCATCCATAAGAATTCTCATTAGTTCAGGGATCGCTAGGGATGGATGAGTATCATTCACTTGAATAACCACTTTTTCAGGTAAATACTTTAACGGTTTTTTATGATTCTTTTTAAAGTCCTTAATGATATTTTGTATACTGGAAGAAACAAGGAAATACTGTTGCTTTAATCGCAACTCTTTTCCTTCGTACTTCGAATCGTCAGGGTATAAATAGCCGGAGATTTGCTCAATCGAATGCTTATGATCAAGATTATGGTAATAATGCGTTTCTTCTTCGGAGGAGTCATCCCCATCTTGACCAACTGATTCTGCACTCCAAAGACGAAGTGTATTAATCACTTCATTTTTATAGCCAACAATAGGGATATCATAAGGGATTGCCATGACTTTATCTGTATTTTCATGCTTAAATTCAATATTCCCATCATTCCGCTGAAACATATGTACGTTTCCGTGATAATGAATGCAAATGGCTTCGTCCTCTTTTCGTGTTTCCCAAGCGTACTGATCCTTTAACCAATAATCCGGAAGCTCAACCTGGTTACCATGGATAATTCGCTGTTCGAATAAACCGTAACGATATCTTATTCCGAATCCATGTCCAGGGTATTTAAGTGAAGCTAATGAATCAAGAAAGCAAGCCGCTAATCGGCCTAAGCCACCATTCCCTAAACCAGCGTCATGCTCTTGGGCATAAATGTTATCAGGGTCGAACCCTAACTGCTTCAGCGCCTCATTCGACTGGTCAAGCATCCCACAATTAAGCAGGTTACTTTCAAGTAAACTGCCTACTAAAAACTCCATCGATAAATAATAAATTTGTTTAACACTTTTTTCGTTATATCTTTTTTGAGTCAATTGCCAATGCGGTAGTATCTCCTCATTGACAATTGAAGCAATCACATAATAAATATCTTTACCGGTCGCATCCACTACTTCTTTTCTGTTGTCTTCATGTAATTTGCTTATAATACGTTCTTTAAACATTTCCACGGTTAATTCTTGCAAGATTGTGCCCCCTATACGTTTATTGGCATTAATTGTTCATAAATATTCGCATATTCTCGAGCTGAATCCTGCCAGCTGAACTGACTTTTATTTACGTTTTTAGCTAATACAGACCACTGAAGAGAATCATGATAAATTCTTAATGAATAGCGTAAGGTGGCTAATAGATCATCAGCATTGTAATTTGTAAAACTAAATCCATTGCCTTCGCCAGTTATTTCGTTAAACGGTAGAACTGTATCTTTCAGGCCCCCTGTCTCTCGCACAATGGGTACCGTTTTGTATTGTAAGGCAATGAGTTGGGCTAATCCACAAGGTTCAAACTTGGATGGCATGACAAAGAAATCTGCACTTGCATATAATTGCCGCGCTAATCCTTCATCAAAAGCCAACAAAGTCACAAGTTTCTTTGGATGGCAATTAGCAGCTTCTGCAAAAAACGTTTCAAATTCCGCGTCGCCGGTTCCTAAGATAATGAATTGAACATCTTCGTGGAGAAAATCATCTAAAATATGTTGAACAAGATGCAAGCCTTTTTGTTCAACAAGCCGGGTAATAATAATATAGAGCGGCTTTCCAGCTGCGATTGGCAATCCTAGTTTCTTTTGGATCATCATTTTATTTTCTTTCTTTTTAGCCCTTGAAGAACGATAGTTAACTGCAATCGACGAATCCGTTTGAGGATTATATTCTTTAGTATCAATACCATTAAGAACACCGATTAAATCAGCGGATCGTTCCAAAAGAAATGGGTGAAGTTCTTCACCATAATAGGGATTTTTTATTTCTTCTCCGTAACTAGGACTAACGGTTGTGATTTTATCTGCATGAAACAAACCACTTTTCAAACAGTTCAACATCCCATTCCATTCAAAACCACTGATATGCTCCCGTGACAAATCAAAGAAATCCTCAAATATTTCGATTGGCATCAGCCCTTGATACTTAATATTGTGAATAGTCATAACTGTTTTCATATCGGTAATTGGCTGAAGTATTTTGGCAAGGGCAACAGCCATACCCGCTTGCCAATCATGTGCGTGGAGTACATCCGGTTTAAAATCTAGATGAGTTAATGCTTCAATAACAGCACGACTAAAAAACAAAAACCTTTCGCCGTCATCATAATATCCGTATACCCCTTTCCGGGTAAAATAATACGTATTTGAGACGAAGTAATAAATGATATTATTATATTTTAAAGTATAAATACTTGCTTCCGAATTTCGCCACCCTAGCGGTACATTGAAGCTCATGTGAAACTCCATTTGATTTCGCCATTCTAGCGGTATTTCATCATAAAGCGGAAGAATCACTCGCACTTCGATTCGTTCATTCTCTTTCAATGCTTGTGGAAGTGACCCGATTACATCTGCTAATCCACCGGTTTTAATAAAGGGTGTGCATTCCGAAGCTACAAATAATACATTTTTCATATGAAATCTTCCCTTTCTAACCCACGATTTCTTATTTTACATGATTTGTCTTTTTGCGATGACATATGGTTTATCCTTCGATCCGATTAATTTTTGATTTGCGGTCACTTGAACGTCTTTATCTAATATCACATTCTCTAAATAGACACCTGCTTCAATCTTACAATGCTGCATAATAATCGAGTTTTTTATCGTGGCACCTTCTTCTACAGTTACACCTCGAAACAACACACTACCCTCTACCTCGCCGGCAATAATACACCCATTTGCCAGTATCGATTTTTTGACACTCGCTTCATCACGATATTTCGTAGGTGGCTGATTCCCAACCTTTGTTCTAATAAATGGTAGCTTATAAAACAGTGCCTGATAATTTTGCTCGGATAATAGATTCATATTATGTCGATAATAACTCTCGATTGAATTGACAAACGCACCGTAACCATTGTTCTTATACGTCTGAACTTTTAACTTAGCAAGATTCTCTTTAATTCCATGGACGAAAAAATGATCTTGATGGTGTGCGATACATTGATCGACTAATGTCATTAATAAGTCTTTATTAATAATGTAAACACCTGTGAAAAGGTTATGATCTTCCTTATCATTCGTGATAGCAGTGACCCAGCCATCTTTATCTTCTTCAATACGAAAAGCAAAATCATGTTCAGTATTTAACGTCTCGACACGAGTAGAAATTAGCGTTACATCTGCTTTATTATCAAGATGACTTTTAAACGCATCTTGATAATTCGTATTTGTTATAAATTGACTTCCGCTAATTAGCACATAGGAAGATTTTCCACGATCAAAATAATCACGGTTATTATGGAAAAAACTCAAATCACCTTTAGAAATATCAGATGGGTCGTTCCAATCCGGTGGAAGAATAAACAAACCACCATTCCGCTCATCCATCTCCCAACTATCACCTGTTTGAAGATGATCCATTAGGGACCTATATTTATTGCGAGTAAAAATCGCTACTGACTCTACACTAGAATTCCCCATATTGGAAAGTGGAAAATCAATCAAGCGATAGCGACCTGCAAATGGAATTGCGGCACCACTACGAAAATAAGTTAATTCATGAAAATAGTGATGCTCATGTTCCAGATTAATAAGACCCATCATTGTGTTCATCTATCTTTTCCCCCTTAAATTGTCTAGTTGAATCAATTTCATAATAGAACAAGTAACCTTGAAATCCGGACGATGTTAATTGTTGCTTCAGGTGGACGATTTCCGCGAGCACGGCTTCATCCCTACTCTGTGCTCGTAACGCCGCGCTTTCGCTGAAGAGTCCAACAAAGTAATTTTACTTCTATGTGCTTGTCTTAATAACTTAACGCTAAAATCTCATCCAGTGTCCCTTGATTGATCACGCGAGGCTCTTCATCAAATCCAACGCTAATCTTTGTCCCTTCAGGAATCTTTGTATTTTCCATTACAATCACTCGTTCTAAAACTGAGTTTTTCCCCACCTCTACGCCTGGGTACAAGATTGATTGTTTAATCATACTGTCAGGGTGAATCACTACATTTTCAAATAAGACGGAACTGTCAACTGTTCCACATACCCAACATCCCGAATTGATCAATGAATGCTTCACGACAGCAGTTTCCCCGATATATTCTGGTGGGATATTCGTTTCATTGGTGTATATTCTCCAGTCTTCATTGTTTAACAAGAGACTCCAATCTTTATCTAGCAGGTCCATGTTGGCTTCCCAATAGCTTTCAATTGTACCGACATCCTTCCAATAACCTTGAAAACGATATGCATATAAGCGAAGACGATTACTAAGCATCGCTGGAATAATATCCTTCCCGAAATCATGACTGGAGTCACTATTTTCGGCATCCTCCAATAAATAGGACCTTAACGTTGCCCATGAAAAAATATACACACCCATAGACGCTAAATTATTTTTTGGATATTCCGGTTTTTCATCGAATTCGTAGATGCGCATGTTCTCAGTCGTATTCAAAATTCCGAACCGTGATGCTTCCTCCCAAGCCACTGGGATTGCAGAAATGGTAACATCAGCACCCGTTTTTTTATGATTTTCCAACATTGCTGCGTAATCCATTTGATAAATATGATCACCGGAAATAACAAGGACATATTCCGGGTCATGCCGGTCGATAAAATGAATGTTTTGATAGATTGCATCGGCCGTACCAGAATACCAATCTCCTCCGTTTTTCGCTGTATAAGGGGAGAGAATTGTCACACCAGTATTTTGCCGATTCAAGTTCCACGGTTTTCCATTCCCAATATGTTTATTTAATTCAAGTGGTGAATATTGAGTCATCACGCCCAATGTCTGAATCCCTGAATTTGTACAATTACTTAGCGTGAAGTCGATAATTCGATACTTTCCACCGAAGTGCACTGCTGGTTTCGCTAAGTTATTCGTTAATTCGCCTAATCGTTTCCCTTCTCCGCCAGCCAACAACATGCCTACACAATTTTTCATTAATTAGCCTCCTCGATAAAATCCGTTATTTTTTTACGTTTAAAAATGGTGATAGCTAAAGGTGGTACCTTTATTTTTATATGCTGTGAGTTTGCGTGCCATTTTTGCGGGATACTAAAGTGGTCAGCTTCGTTTAGCTGTCCTGATCCCCCGAATTGCACAGCATCTGAATTAAATACTTCTTGATAGGTTCCAGGAGTTGGCACGCCAATTTTATAGTCAAAACGGACTTCCGGTGTGAAATTGCAGACAATGATTAGTTCATCTCCTGGGCTTGTACTACGTCTGCGAAAAGCAATCACACTCTGATCGATATTATGAGGATCAATCCACTCAAACCCTTTGGAGTCGTGATCCAATTCATAAAGTTCCGGATATTCTAAATAGAAATGATTGAGCGCTTTTACATAGTTAAAAATTGCTTTATGAAGTGGATAATCTAACAGATGCCAATCCAATTGTTCTTGATCCTTCCACTCGGCATACTGTGCTAGCTCACCTCCCATAAATAATAATTTTTTACCAGGGTGTGCCATCATATAGCCATATAGCAATCTAAGATTTGCAAACTGCTGCCACTGGTCACCAGGCATTTTATCAAGCAATGATTTTTTACCATGAACGACTTCATCGTGTGACAGTGGGAGTAGAAAATTTTCCGAATGGGTATACATAAATGAAAAAGTAAGTAAATTGTGATGCCATTTACGGTAAACTGGATCAGCTTCCATGTATGTAAGCGTATCGTTCATCCAGCCCATATTCCATTTAAAATTAAAACCAAGCCCTCCTGCATATGTAGGCGCCGTAACAAGTGGTAAATCTGAACTATCTTCAGCCATCATCATTGCACCAGGCTCATATAAAAAAATAACTTCATTTAATTTTCGAATAAAGGCATATGCTTCAAGATTTTCATCTCCACCGTATGAATTGTAGATTTTATCCTTGTCATCTGATTTATCGAAGTTAAGATAGAGCATACTAGCTACTGCATCTACACGAATGCCATCGATATGGTATTCTTCCAGCCAAAAAAGTGCATTAGAGATTAAAAAACTTTGCACTTCAGGTCGCCCAAAGTCGAAGCTTAACGTCCCCCACAATTTCTTTTCGGCTTTACGGGGATCGGCATATTCATATAATGGCTCCCCATCAAATTGACGAAGTGCAAATGCATCCTTACAAAAGTGGCCAGGAACCCAGTCCATAATGACGCCGATGTTCTGCTGATGGCACTGATCAACAAAATATTTAAAGTCATCCCGAGAACCATAACGCGACGTAACAGAAAAATAACCCGTTATTTGATAGCCCCATGACAGGTCAAATGGATGCTCTGCAAGTGGAAGTAATTCAATATGTGTATATCCGAGCGATTTTACATAAGGAATCAATTGATCAGCAAGTTCGCGATATGAATAAAATTCTCCGTCTTCGTTTTTTTTCCAGGAGCCTACATGAACTTCATAAATTGATACGGGTGAGGTATACACATCAAACGTTTTCTTTTCTTCTTGCCAATCACAATCACTCCACTCAAATTCGGAGAGAATTGGGGTTAAAGATGCCGTTTCAGGGCGAAGCTCAGATTGAAGAGCATATGGATCTGCTTTCAGTAGTACCTGACCGTTTTCCGATACAATTTCATACTTATAAGGGATGTTTTCAGGAATATCAGTATAAAAACCAATCCATAAGCCTTCATTCGTGATTCTCTTTAAGGGGTGTAAATCGCCTATCCATTGATTAAAATCACCGACTACGTAGATTTCTTTGGCATTAGGTGCCCACACTACAAATCGGTAACCTTGAGTACCCTCCCATTCAATCGGATGACAACCTAACAATTGGTGGCTATGATAATTCGTACCTTGGTGAAATAAAAAAATATCCTGTTGTGAAATATGATAATACACGTGCTGACTCCTTTCTTGAGCCAATTAAGATTATATTCATGAAGGTAAATGAATATGACTATTTTTTTGACGTGGGCCATTTTTCATTTACTACTTGTAATAGCTGGATAAATGAAGGACACGACTTTTATAATCTCTAGCAGCTACAATCGGAACGCAAAAACCTTATGGATAAGGGTTGCACCAAATTCTATATTAGCAGATTATTGTGCAAATAAATTTTAAATCGTTCTACAAATTTCTATTATTTACAATTTTAATGTCGATTAATGCCGAATGAGTGACTAAACTCTGTCTCCATATTTTTAAATCAATCATATTGTTTAAACTTTATTTAGAATGATAATAACTCTATTCAAGAAAAATTTATTACTTTACAGTTAAATTTTAGGTAAGTTTCTTATAATGGAGGTAGAACATATACTAAGGGTAAGCAAGTGTGTTGAAATCGTGGAGGTAGAGACATCGGCGCTCGCACATCCTGTATAGGAGATTTAAATAAGAAAGGGGTTGCTTTTATGGAGACTCATGTAGCTTGGATCGATGATGTTCACGTGTTAACCGTCATCGTGAACGATAGCTCACTATTGCTGCACACGGAAGAACCACCCGTCATTTATTGGGCAGCAAAAGAGAAGTATTTTTTGACAAAAGTTAAAAAATTAAACGCCGATTCCACCGCGACAATTATTCTCTTGGAAGAACTGCCAATCGGAGAAAATCTTGTACTCCTATGGGGCACAGTTAAGGTCCCGGTATATCCTAGAGCAATCGTTCGAACAGATTGGTTTGATCAGCACTATGCCAATTTGAATACTACATTAGGGGTTGACTACGCTGACTCGGCAACAACATTCTCCATTTGGGCCCCGACGGCTACTTCTGTCAAGTTACAGTTAGATAATCGTGATTTTGTATTAAACCGACAAAATAAAGGACTATGGAAAATAAAGATTCATGGTGACTGGCATGGTTTTACGTATGATTATAAGATTATCGTCAATGGACAAACGACATGTTTGAATGACCCCTATGCGAAAGCTATGCTTGCTAATAGTGAAAAAAGCGTGATTATTGATCCTGCTAAAACAGCTCTACCCAACTTTAGCAAGCGGAACAGGCCAAAACTTCAAAATTTACAAGATGCAATTATCTATGAGTTACATGTAAGAGACGCAACGAACCAAGAAGAAAGTGGAGTTGTTCATCGAGGTAAATTTTTAGGTTTGACAGAAACAGCTACAACAACTAAAAATGGTTTTTCAACAGCACTCACTTATATAAAAGAATTAGGTTGCACGCATGTTCAACTGTTACCCATTAATGATTTTGCTCGTGTAGATGAGACCAATCCGAATGCTAATTATAATTGGGGGTACGACCCCTTATACTTTCAAGTACCAGAAGGTAGTTATTCCGTGTCACCTAATGACCCCGTAGCAAGAATCCATGAATGTAAAAAGATGATTCAAGCATTTCATCAGCAAGATATCGCGGTCATCCTTGATGTCGTTTATAATCATGTTTTTATCATGGAAGAATCACCATTCGAAAAACTTGTTCCCGGTTATTACTTCAGGTATCACAGTAATGGCAGTCTTAGCAATGGAACTGGGGTAGGGAATGATTTTGCAACAGAACGTACAATGGCACGAAAGTTCATTTTAGATACGATTGATTGTTGGCTTAATGACTATCATGTAGATGGATTCCGCTTTGATTTAATGGGGGCTATTGATATCGAGACTATGAACAAAATACATGACCGTTGTAAAGAAGAAACAGTGCCGATTATGCTGTTAGGTGAAGGTTGGGATCTTTCAACAGCATTAGCTTCCGAAAAGAAAGCTACCTCGATGCACTCCAATCAATTAACAGGTATTAAATTTTTCAATGACTACTTCCGTGACTCACTCAAAGGACAGTTATTTTACAAACACGATACTGGTTATGTAAATGGTCAAGGTCGTTTCATCGAAAGGCTACCCCACCTCATATCTGGAACCACTTTAGAAGAATTTGGTACACCATTTGTGTCCGAAGTGAACCAAACGATTAACTACGTGGAATGTCACGATAACCATACACTGTGGGATCGGCTTCTACTTAGCAATGATCAAGACAGCGAATTGACGCGTAAGAAAATGCACCAACTTGCTTCAGGAATCACGTTATTAAGCCAAGGGATTCCATTTATCCATGCCGGTCAGGAATGGTTTAGAACTAAACAAGGCGATGACAATAGCTATATTTCCGGTGATCAGATTAATCAATTGGATTGGCGAAAAAGAGAAGTAGAAAATGACAATGTTGAATTTATTAAAACGCTGATTGCACTACGAAAAAAATATGATGTATTTCGCCTGACTTCTAAACAAGATATTAGAAGAAGATTATTTATATTAGAGACACCTACACCCGTTTTTGGCTTCACGTTATTAGGTGATAACGAAGACTTTGCAATCTATGTAAATCCAACAAAAACATCCTATCCGTTACGCTTACCTTCATCGGCTAGATGGCGAATTATGGCGAACAATAATTTTAGTAACAACACAGCGCAACAGGAAGTAAAAGGTGAATTTATTTCTATCGATCCTTATGAGCTAGTCGTCTTAAAGAAATCACGAGAGATCAAATAAGCAAAGGGCACCCAAATGCTTGGCTTTTGGGTACCCTTTTTGTGCGTTTTTTTAGCTGAAGAGTACATGTGCGAGAAACGATTCACAGTTCAATGTTGCTCAGGCAGCCTACAGCAAGGCTTCCCTTTAACTGGATTTCAGGAGCTTCTGTGCATATAAACAATTCAAAAGTCCTTTCACTGCAACTTCGCCTGCATGGATCCATCTGTTTTTATCGATGATTTTCCCGTCTGTATCAATCGGTTGCTGGAATTGACTAAATCCAGTAGCATCTAATAATGAATTTTCATCACTATCTAGACCGACATGCACGACATGCTTAATCACGTAAGGTGTTCCAAACCGTATGATAGCATCATGTTTATCAAGTTCTCCCTCCGTGACGAAAAAAGGAATTCGGATATAAATCGTTTCACCACCTTCGCGGCATAAAACATGGTCAAAGCATCCTTTATGAAAATCCCAATTCCCCCCCAAGTGATAGCCGAGCCCTTCAATACAATTGCTAACAACACCAAAAATGGCCTTTTGTCCTTCAATCTCAGATTGTAATTTCAACATAACTTTCCCTCCTTTTTATTTATTCCTTAGATAGTATTCACAAAAGAAGGAGGAGAAATACTACCATGATTGGTTTGTATTTGTATAACCCTTTAGTGCCGTTAGTAACAAAAACACACAAAACATGATAGGGCAAAATAGTAGGAGCAAAGCCATATGTTAGGGGTATAGAACATAAAACAGCCACCTGAGGTGGCTGTTTTCAAGTTGCAATTCAATCTCTATCCTTCGTCCCATGGTTCTTCTTTTTTTTCGCGTTCTCCCGTTCCTTCCTGAAATCCGGTTCTTCACCGAACTCCGTCCCATAATTTGGATTGGAAAATCGAGAATGGCGGTCAGTTACCGTGTCCATCTCTTCGTTCGGCTTGAATAATAAACCAATACATACCAATCCACTTATTCCAACAAGACCATAGACTACCCTAGACAGAAATACACCTTGACCACCAAATAGCGAGGCAACTAAATCAAACCGAAAAAAACCGATCAAGCCCCAGTTCAGTGCGCCAATGATTACTAAAGCCAGTGCGATCCGTGAAAGCACACTCATGCATTAACTCCTCCTTCAATTGGAAAATAATCGAATCTGTAATTACCGGAGGCAGATTTGTAACGACTTCACAACCAACACCTTACGATAATTGCATTCATTCGTTCTTATCATTTGCCAAAAGAGTTTTTTAATACATTTTTTATTAAAGTGACACTGACAGCCAAACCTTCTTCTGCTTAAACAACCCTGAAATGGGTATTCTAAACCTAACATGAATAGGAGTGATTTACCCATGAGCAATGTTCCAAATCGCTGTCCCCTTACAGCTGTTGAGGCAATTGATACAATTGAAAAATTAGCAGGGTTGTTTCCTGCCTACCGTAGAGCACATGCAAAAGGAATTGGGTTTGATGCAAAATTCTCTCCAAATGGCTGTGCTGCCCCTTACACAACTGCTTCACACCTATTACATCAAGACACTTCTGCAATCGTCCGTTTTTCACATAGCACATCAAATCCGAACCCTACAGAACAGTTAGTTTCAGTAAAAGGAATGGCAGTTCAATTTCAACTACCCGAAGGCAAGGTTACCAATCTCACAATGGTCACCATACCGGTATTTATTACGAAAACACCTGAGGAATTTATACAATTACTGCAATTATTCACCAGTGATAAACGATTATTCTCCCAGAAACTTTCCACTCTCAAGAATAATCCTAATTTCCATGCAGCATTTACAATCTTAAAAAACATCATACCACCAAAAAGCTTTGGAACAGGACACTACTATAGCATTCATGCTTATTATTTGATTAATGATCAGAAACAACAACAAGCTGTTAAATTCGAGTGGGAGCCTATCGTTGAAAGTAAGAACCAAACCGAAAACACATCATTATTTACTAATAGAAATGCGTTGGAGGATGATCTATTGAACCGTCTGAAGGATGGGCCTGTACGTTTCAAGCTACTTATTCAACTGGCACAACCAGGGGATTCCATAGATGATTCTACACAAAAGTGGCCAGACACTCGAGAAAAGATTTGTATTGGCACACTTTCCATACTAGGAAGACGAGCAGATAATGCTGAATCACAAGTATTCGACCCAACTATCGTCCCTGATGGCATTTTATGTTCGGATGACCCTGTCCTTCACTTTCGCGCGAAGGCCTATGCCGAATCAGCAAAAAGAAGGCAGAATTCTCTATAAATAAAACATAATATCTAAGCAATTTAAAAGCCGAATCCATATTAGGAACCGGCTACTTGACTTATTTCTGTCATTAGGTCGTTATATTTCAAATGCGCTAAAGCTTCCATTGTCATCAAAATCTTTAACATGTACAACTCTATCGGAAAACTGTTCAACCGTATTTGTACTGCAACCGATTACGAGAGAAAGTACATTGAAGGATTTCTCTTGCCTCTTCTTATTGAAAGCCTTAAGAAATGAATCCATTACTTGGTCCTCGCCATCTGTCACAAAAATGACATCAGCTTGTTTAAAACGACTTTCATTTATAATGTTCATTGCTTCGTCAAGTGGAAGGGCAAAGTTCGTCCCACCACCTAAAAAGGTTCGAGCCAAACGAACCATATCAGAAGCTTTCATTTTCCCATTTTTATATTGATAGATTTGTGTTCTAGTCGAGAATACGATTAAGCAAAAATCCCTTCGTTGCTTTCTTGCAATTGACATAAGGGCTAATGTAAAACCTTTGGATTGGGTATCCAGTTTGCTCATACTGCCTGACTGATCTAGACAAAATACGATTGGACCTTTCTCTAATACCTCGGGTCCTTTCTGTTTAAATTGCATAGTCTGGCCTTCCACAAAGCGACGAAGGAAATCGTTTTTCGTTATGGGGTGCATGTATAAGGCCAATTCCATCGGTAGTAGCCTCTCCATATCATTCCCTAACGTAACTCCCTTTCTTTCCATAGATTCACTATGTTTGGATTTCTGCTTTTTACGGGCTATCTGTTTGAACCGACCCGCCCAATCTGCTATTTCCTTCATCTTTTTATCAGTAGATATTTTTTCAGCTATTGCTAGTTGGTCACGTAAAGGAACTTTTTTCAAATCTGCATCACCCCGCCCTGCAGTTGAGCCACCAAGTAACGATCTTAGACCCTCTTTCACCTGTTTTGTTTCTTGCATAGCTTGAGCCATTGCTTGTGAAAAGCTTTGGCTATTTTTTCGAAGTGCCTGTTGCAATTTCTCATTCAATTTGGCCATCGCTTGTGTAAGCGTTTCTTCTAGCCTCTGATTGCCTTTTCCAGCCCCCTCTTGCCATTCCTGCTGTTGAAGATCCTCTAACATTGCATGGATTTCCAGCATTAGTTTGTGAAGGTCCTCATCTTGCGCTTTTTGGTCAGCTAACCATTTGTTCGTACTCTCTCCGAATTTCATTGTGCCAATAGCTGACGACACATCATCCAAACGTGTGAAGCTTCGATAGTTTTCAAAGGATTCATCCGCCATAATTCTTTCCATTATTAATTTATTAATAATAAGATCGCTGTCTACGCCGACTGCCTTAATTTCAGGTTTCATCTTAAATAAGGATGCCCAAATATCAGCCAGCAAGGGTTCAAATGCTGGTAATACACCTTCGGCTCTTATCTTCTGAAGCCCCTTTGACATCTCAAAAATTTCTTTGAAACGTCTTTTATCAAACGCATCCGTATTTAATACAGAGCGATTATCATTGTGAAATTTACTTCTCTTCACGAAGCACACCCTCTTTCACATTTTAAAAAAGATGCCGTAAGACTCACTCTCAATGGTCTTCTTTCCATGTGGAGCATCAAAATCCATCGGCTCTAAAATACTGTCAAGAATTTCTTGATGCATGGAATTCACTTTATGAAGTAAGGCGTCAATATCTGTTTCTCGACTTTGGTTGTGTATTTTAAGCTGATTCAAATCAGCCACTAAAGCTTTCAGTTTTTGAGAAGCTTCCATTGCAGCATCTGTCGAGTTATCCTGCAGAATGGAATGGAACACTTCCTTTGCTTCAATTTGCATGGAATCGAGAGCCCTAGTCACAACATCTTGTGCATGGCTACGAATAATGAAAGCCGCTGCATCTTTTTGGTCCACGGTTTCCCAAAGAGCATTTTCAAGGAAGACAATATCATCTACCTTTACGACTTGCCTTTGATTTATCAACGCTTTTGCCCGCAGGACGTTTAATGACTGCTTGAACCGTCGATCTGACGGGCGAATTCCTTCATCCCGCAACTCTTTACGTATCTTCGATAAGGTCTCGTATACTTCATCAGGAATGGCTACCATGTCCGTGAAAAACTGAAGTTGCACCAATTCATCCATCGTCATAGATGGCATCTGCTCATATTGCCCAGCATCTTTCATCATCGAAACAAAATTCGTTTCATCTGCAATATAGTCCATTTCAAATCGCAAAAGGAAACGGTCAAATAGTGCTTCAAGCCCTTCCCCTTCCTCGGGATATTCATTAGATGCACCTATAACAGATATTAAGGGGACTCGCACTGGTGACCCGTTATTATAAAATAGCCTTTCATTAATGAGGGTGAGTAAACTGTTTAATATGGCGCTGTTCGCTTTAAAGATTTCATCAAGAAATACCAAATTTGCCTCTGGCATTTTTGAAGCCGTATTGCGCTTGTACACACCTTGTTCAAGGTCTTTCAGTGATAATGGACCGAATATCTCTTCAGGTGTACTAAACCTTGTCAGCAGCCATTGAAAGTATTGTGTGCCTTCTACAATATTCGCCATTTCTACTGATATTGCGGATTTCGCAGTACCAGCCGGACCAATCATAAGCAAGTGTTGTCGTGATAAAATCGCGATCAAGATTGCTTCCACCACATTTTCGCGCTCAAAGAACTTGGCATTCAGCGCATTTTTAATGTCCTCTAGTTTCGAAAAATTGTTCGTCATTTATACTCCATCCCTTCATCTGTCAGTTTAATACGCAAGGATGACCGCATTCCGATTGTCGACTGAAATCTTAAACCCTTCCCTGTATTGAAAGGATCATGTGAATTTAATCAGCTTTCCCAATCCAGCTATGTCTAAATCTGAAACAAAATATATTTCAAATTAAAACATGGATAGAAAAGTACAGGGAACTGAAGAACTTTATCGGCCACAACCTTTCTACCAACAAAATCCAGGCAGCGGTGAGTAGTCCGCCTTTCCTTACTAAAAATGAACATGTGACCAAATCGAATTTGACTGCGTTTTAAGTGGTTGTGGGCATGATAGGACATATCATGATCTATACGCCTTTCATTATTTAGGAGGTAAAAGGGATTTTGATTTGTGGAATAGAGAGGAGATTCGTTTCAATACAGTGTGAGCAGCCGAAGATACAATTTCTGCTGCTTTGTGCTTTTTCATGAAAGTGCCAGGTTCTATTGCAATGCAATCGCCGGAGCCTGGCACTCATAAGTAGTGTTAAATGAACGTTACTTTATCCTCAATCGCGATGCGTGTTGTCTGATGAGCTGGAGCGTTTTCTTTGCCTATTGTAATTAGAACAATCGGGAAAAAGCGGTCAGATAATTTGAAGCGCTCTGCGAACTTGACTTTGTCGAACCCACCCATTGGTCCAGTAGCATAACCCCGTTCCTTAGCGATTAGCATAAATTGCATCGCGGCCAGCCCAGAATCGAAAGTTGCTAAGTTCTTTCGTGCCTCCTCAGGTGCATAAGGATAGGCTTTTTTAGCATTGCCGACGATTACTTCTTTACTAGCGTCATCTATATACCCTGCCTCAGACATGCTGTCATATACCAGCTCGATATTTTCATGAAATTCTTTGTCTCCTAATACCGCAATGACAGCTGAAGCCGTTTCAATCTGCTCCTGATTGTACGCAATCGCACGTAAATCTTTTCTCTCTTCGGCATCTAAGAAAACGATAAATTCCCAAGGCTGCAAATTGCTTGTAGAAGGCGCTTGTGTGGCTGCCTCCAACATTTCTAGTATCTCTTCTTTGTTAATTTTATAGTTTGGATCGTATTTCCTTACCGAACGCCGTTCTCGAATTACTGTAGAAATCGTATTAGTCATTTAAATTCCCCCTATTATTTGAACTAATTTTTAGTAAGTACATTTCCAGCATACTTTTAGTAAGTGCAAAATGTCAAGTGTTTTGTGATATGGTATGATGAAGAAAAGTGAGAAAAGAGGTTTTGCCGAATGAACAAGAATGCAAAAGAACATGCGCCAAGCAGTGAATCTTCGTGCAATGCTTACCGGCTCGCAATTGAATTTATAGGGAAACGATGGACGGGGATCATTATTTATCAGTTATTCGAGGGGCCAAAACGCTACCACGAATTGCTGAATGCTATTGACGGAATTTCGGACAGGCTGTTATCAGAGAGGTTGAAGGATTTGGAACAAGAAGGTCTACTGAGGAAGCATGTCATTGCAGATGCACCAAAAAAAGTAGAATACGAACTGACTCCCCCCGGCTATGAATTTATAGAAGTATTCAAAGCGATTATGGATTGGGCGGAGAAAAAAGAAGCGTACTTGAATGAGCTAATGTGATGTTTCTGTTGACGTTATAAAAATGAGAACAAAAGTACAGGTTTTAGGCCTGCTTGGTATATGAAAATAACAGCGTGAAAAAAGAGCAATCCATAAGTCGAAAAACTTCTGGATAGTTCTTTTCATTATTTCTGCTCTAACAGTCTTTTCATTCTATAAATCCTTCCATTTAGAAATCTATAGCTAGAAATTATAATCTTTGTCTTTGTTACCTTGTAGAAGATGAAAGTAACAAGGCACGACACAAAATGCTAGTATCCTTTGCATCTTAAGCAGGCTAACTGTCGTCCTATTTGTAAGAACTTATAGAAGCGAGTGAATGATATGAAAAAGAAGATCGTCATTGCGGGTGGAACAGGCTTTATCGGTCACTATTTTGAGGAGAAATTTACGAACTTAGGATACGAAGTCATTATTATCTCAAGGCAGTCACAACATCTTTCTTGGACAGATAAGACAGGAATTGTTCAGGCTTTGGAAAACGCAGAATTGCTCATCAATCTTGCGGGTAAGTCCGTCAACTGTCGCTACAACGAGAAGAATAAGCAAGAAATCCTACATTCCAGAACAGAGACGACTCACATCTTAGGGCGTGCACTGCTTGCCTGTAAAAACCCACCCTCTTTATGGATTAATTCAAGTACCGCTACGATTTATCGACATGCGCAAGATCGTCCTATGACAGAAGCAACTGGTGAGATTGGAACTGGTTTCTCCGTTGATGTAGCTAAAGCATGGGAGAAATCTCTATTTACGTTCGACCTTCCTCAGACAAGGACAGTCGCTTTACGAATAGCTATCGTACTCGGTAAGGATGGCGGAGTGATGGAGCCCTACCGTAATCTCGTACGCTTCGGACTTGGCGGAGTCCAAGGTTCCGGTAACCAAATGTTCAGCTGGGTTCATATAGAAGATGTATTCCGAATTATTCTGTTCCTTCAGGACAATAAACAGTTGAATGGCGTATTCAATTGTTCAGCCCCCCACCCCATTACGAATCGGGAATTCATGACACAACTGCGCCAATCGATGGACCGAAAGATGGGCTTGCCGTCACCGAAATGGATGCTAGAAATGGGTGCGGTCTTTATGCGAACCGAAACAGAATTGATTTTAAAAAGCCGTTGGGTTGTTCCGGAGAGGCTGGAAAAGGAAGGGTTTCAGTTTGGGTTTCCCACAATTGAGACAGCGCTTCAGGACATACAAAAAAGTTAGCATTGGCATGAATTATTGTTGTCTTCTCATCACTACCACGACAAAAAAATAACCAAGTTAATGACCACTTGATTGTAGGGTCATCAGCTTGGTTTGTAGTTAGAACTTGTTCTGCCGTATCATGTGAGGCAGGTGCATCAATACACGTTTCAAAAAAGTCTGTAATCATCGTTCCTTCAAGCGCGAAGTATCCTTCAATTCCTGTATCGTCTGCGCCCCGATTCCGAACATCGACATCCGAAGTTCCATTTCCCGAATTTGCATCACTTCAAGGACATCTTCTGGGCTTTGGGTCGCTTCTTTCAGAATGGATCGCCCGAATCCGACTAGGTCGGCACCCAATGCAATGGTCTTAGCACCATCCAGCCCCGTCCGCATCCCACCACTGGCAATCAGCGGACGGAGGGACCCAATCTTTTCGCGAACCAACCTGATGGATTCCGCCGTCGGTATTCCCCATTCGCTAAATGCTTCAGCGGCAATACGTCGGATTGGGTCTTGGGCACGGAACTTTTCCACCTGGCTCCAGGAAGTGCCTCCCGCTCCGGCGACATCTATAAACGCAACACCAGCCTCAATTAACTGTTGGGCAATCTGACCATCGATACCCCATCCAACTTCCTTGACGCCAACCGGAACCTCCAGCGTACTACACAGTTGTTCAATCTTCTGTAATAACCCTTTAAAATTCGTATCTCCCTTTTCCTGAATCACTTCCTGGATACTGTTCAAATGAAGGACAAGCATATCTGCCTCGGTTATCCCGATAATCTTCCTGCATTCCTCGACACCGTATCCGTAATTGAGCTGAACAGCGCCCAAATTTGCAATGATTGGGACACTCGGTGCGTACTTTCTCATCAAAAAAGAGGAGGCATGTCCGCCGCTGTCGAGCAGCGCACGGGTAGATCCGAGTCCAAGCGCCCAACCCCTTTCCTCTGCTGCTATTGCCAGATTCCTGTTAATTGTCTCAGCAAAGGCTGTCCCACCTGTCATGGAACTGATAAGGAACGGCGTTTTGCATTCAAAACCAAGGAATGTGGTTTCAATAGTGATTTCATCAAAGGCAATTTCGGGGAGCGCATTATGGATGAACGCAAACGACTCCAATCCTGTGGAAATCGACTCCCCCGTAACTTTTTCGTTTAGCGTAATTTGAATATGATCTGATTTTCTTTGCTCGATTGAATTAGTCAACTCCAGCACCTGCCTTTACTATCTTAGAGTCCTCTACACCTGAAATTAATGGAGTCGAACTTCTGCCACTGTTTGTTCTACTTCTGCACGTGTCATTTTTTCGCGCCCCTCTTTCATCGCTTTTAACGATTTGTGAGCCAGGGCAAGCGGCAAACGGCAGAATAATAAAATGGTTTTCTTATTGAGTGACTTCATATATTCATCTGCTTTTGCCAGGTTTTCATCTGCATATTCGAATAGCTCTTCACGATTCCAACCATCAGGCAGAAAACTTATACCACGTTCTTCCAAATCTTCCTTCTCATTGCGCAAAATGTTTACTGCCTGAAGCCCTCTCCCATAACCGATGGCAAGTTCCCGATCAGTTTTTTCTTCGCCATGATACTCCCACAGGTCCGAAAGCATGACGCCAACAAGTCCGGCAACGTAATACGTATAGTCATCCAAATCTTCACGTGTGCGGATTTCCCAGCTTGCTTTTGCCCATTTTGCCATACCAAATGCCATTTCACGAACAGCGCTCGTCACGATCGGTAGGGCATTTTTCGGACAAACTTGCAGCCAATCTCCTAAACGAAGTGTAACCTCAGGCAGTTGATCTTTTGTTCGTCCAAGAATTCTTAAATACGCTTCGTTATCAAATGGTTGTTTAAATAATTCGCTTATTTGCATTAAAATCGTGTATTTTACATCATTGTCCAATTGTTCATGATCTTCAATTTCATCAATTGCCCGAAATATTAAATAAGCAGATGCAACCGCATCCTTTAACTCCTTTTGCAAAAAAGTAATCGGAATATAAAATGTACGACTCGTCTCTTTTAGCACACGCATTGCATCTTTTGGAAATATACTCATTGTAATTTCGACCTCCCAGTATAAAACTAGCTATACCCCTCATCTTAACTTAATTTTCAAAACAATTCACTAAAAAACAAAAAAGGGTTCCAAAACAATTCTAAATTGAGTTGGAGCCTTTTCGCATCACTAAGAAAGGTACCACACAATGATGACAATTCAACTATCAGAATAAATATACACTCTGTATATGATCTTTCTCATACCACGCTTATTTTTATCCGATTGTGTTGTATTTTCTGAAAAGCTTCGTGCACAGGTAGCATTTTTTCGTTATGCCGTTATGCGATAGACGAACAACCATACCGACTATTGCTTCATCTTTAGTATACATTTTATGTATTTGAATAACCTATACTTAATTAGACAATAAATTTTTGGCCTAATAGTAAAACCACTAACAAGGAAGAGATGTTAGTTTCAAATTAAACTCTGAATTGTTCGGGGACCAAGTAATTTATTTGAGGTGGTTAACAGCTAATGGTAAATACGCAAACGTTTGAATTCAAAAAGAATATACCACTAATGGCCGTTTTATTATCAGGTGCATTTATTACAATATTAAATCAAACCCTTCTTGCAACAGCCCTGCCGCCAATTATGAAGGATCTCCAAGTTACAGAAAGTACAGTTCAGTGGCTACAGTCGATTTTCATGCTCGTCAACGGGATTATGATCCCAATCACAGCATTTTTAATTGGAAAATTTACAACAAGGAAATTATTCATTACTGCGATGAGCATATTCGCCTTTGGTACATTAATTGCTGCAGTTTCTCCTAACTTTGTCTTCTTGTTATTTGGACGGGTTTTTCAAGGAGCAGGTGCGGGGATTATGATGCCACTTTTGCAAACGATTATGTTCCTCCTCTTCCCCATTGAACAACGAGGAAAAGCGATGGGTATGTATGGTCTTGTCATTGCATTTGGACCAGCAATCGGACCAAGCCTATCAGGATACCTTGTGGATCACTTCGCATGGAAAAGCGTCTTTTATGTTGTCCTACCAATTGCTTTCGTGATTATCATTGCAGCCTTCTTTTTTCTGAAAAACGTTACGGAACTAACCAATCCAAAGATGGATTACTGGTCCATTGTCCTTTCTACACTTGGTTTTGGCGGACTCCTTTACGGCTTCAGTATTGCCGGTAACACGGGGTGGCTTCATGTAAACGTTGGCATATCCATTATAGTCGGAGCTATTTCGCTCTTTCTATTCATCCAGCGACAATTGAAGTTAAAAGAGCCTATCCTCGAATTTCGGGTGTTTAAATATTTGGTGTTCACGTTGGCCACTGGACTCGGGATGATTGTATTCGCCTCCATGATTGCAACAACCGTGATTTTACCAATCTTCATGCAGAACCTACTTGGATTCAACGCCTTTCATTCCGGTCTAATGCTCTTGCCAGGCGCCATCGTAATGGGCATCATGAACCCAGTGACAGGAACACTGTTCGATAAATTTGGAGCAAAATGGCTGTTGCGCACTGGATTTGTCATCCTTACAGTGACAACGTTCATGTTTGCAAATCTTTCCCAAGAAACCACTTTCACGTATTTAGCAGTCTTGAATGCGGTTCGGATGTTGGGCATCGCCATGGTCATGATGCCATCTACAACGCTTGGGTTAAATCAGTTGCCAAATCACCTAATTGCTCACGGAACAGCCATGAACAACACGTTCCGTCAGATTTCTGGTGCAGTTGGTACTGCTGTTCTTGTCGCCATCACGGTTACAGCGGCGGCAGGTGACGAGTCGGTTTCAGGTGCCATCCATGGTGTCAATGTAGCCTTCCATGTGGCAGGATACATTGCCTTTTTCGGACTTCTGTTGTCATTTACAATTAGGGATTCGAAGAAAAAACAAAGATCGACGATAGTATAACGTAAAAAATCTCCCGCACCATTTGAGTGTGAGCTCTGAAACAATTCTAAAGGGATATCAAAACGAGTATGTGAGCAATAGTTGCTCACATACTCGTTTTTTATTTGGAACTCCTTGATATCTGTTCCAGGCGGATGCGTTCCTCTGGCATGGCTTCAGCCGCTTTTGCCAACAAGATGTTGGTCCTCCAGTGGAGAAGGATGGAACTATATCCCTCTTTGATGCGGTAGGACGTCGCGAACTTAGACTCAGTAGCAGTGTCAGGTACATTTATTACAATTCAAGATAACGGTCAGAAATCATAAAGCAATCGGATCATAAACTCTTTGATATCAAACACATCCTCTTGAACTGACGACTAAATTTCAACCATTAGTTAGATTGCACATTCGCATCTTTATTGTAATTAAACTGAGAAGAATCAACTGGTGTATACCCAGTTGGCGTATAGAATCTCAATAAGTCTCCACTTACAACTTTATCAGAAAGTTTCAATTTGTATTCCACTTCTTTTTTGATCGTATTTGCAAACTCTAATTGACTATCATCAAGTGGTAAACCTGTTTTATTATCATAAAATTTTTCATTAATGGAATTAATCGTAGGACTGACAAAATCGCCATTTCTAAATGGAACAATTTCATTATGCTCTTCTGATAATAAATCTGAACCAAATTGGATAAAGTTTTTCGTATCAATTCCTAGTAAATGTAATAACGTTGGAAGAAGGTCTGTTTGGCCACCATAAGTATGGTTGGTTCCTCCTTGCATTCCTGGAACATGTATGATTAACGGTACGCGTTGTAAATTAGCACTTTCATATGGTGTAATTTCTTTTCCCACGACTTGTCCCATCGCTCTTTTATGATTATCTGAAATACCATAATGGTCACCATAAAGAACAATCATCGTATTATCATATAAGCCTAATTCTTTTAATTGATTGAAGACTTGTTTGATTGCTTCATCTGTATAACGCGCTGTTTGGAAATAATCATCAACACTTACATCTCCAGTATTGGCTTTATCAATTGTTACTAAGTCTTGATTAAGATTATATGGAAAGTGGTTTCCTACCGTAATAAATTTCGTATAAAAAGGTTGTGGTAACGAACTTAGAAGGCTTTCTGATTGTTCATAGAATGGTTTATCTAACAAACCATATTCAGCCATGTCATTTGAAGAACTCGTGTCATAATAACTAGCATCAAAGAAGTTATCGAATCCAAATGATTTGTACATTACATTTCGATTCCAGAAACTCCCGTTATTACCGTGGAATACAGCTGATGTGTAACCATAATCTTTTAAGATACTAGGAGCTGCTTGGTACGTATTTTGTGCTTTTGTAATAAAAGCAGACCCTTGTGGTAACCCAAATATCGAATTTTCCAGCATAAATTCTGCATCGGAGGTCTTACCTTGACCTGTTTGATGAAAGAAATTATCGAAATACATTGTATTTTCATCTTTTGTTAATGAATTTAAAAATGGTGTAACTTCTTCACCATTTAATTTGTAATTGATAAGAAAGTTTTGGAATGATTCTAAATGTAAATAGATAACGTTCATTCCTTTTGCTGCACCAAAATATTTTGCAGTAGGTTTTGCGTAGTTAGATTGTGTATAGTTAATCACTTCTGTAATATCACTACTATCCGCCAACGCTCTCTGTGATGATGCTGCCATAGTTTCTACTGAGTCATAAATCGAATAGTTATACATTCCTAGGTATTTCACAATGTAGTTTCTATCAAAACCCCGAGTTAATAGTTGTGGACGACTTATTTCAGCTAGTCCCAAGTTTATGATTGATACTACTAATGCAAAAGCAATAATTGCTATTGCTTTTTTATATCCAAAACGATTTGTTTCTTTTTGTATTTTTCTTGAGAATCGTAGGTAAAACATGACAAATACATCCACAAAGAACAAGATATCAAAAGGTTTAATTAAAGTAAGAATACTACCACCTAAATCTCCAAAGTTCTGCGTTTGGAAAAGCGTGGGTAATGTAATGAAATCACTAAAAAATCGGTAATAAACAACATTGGCATATAAAAGAATAGAGATAAGCGTGTAAACTACAACTAGTGATGTATATTTTTTCTTCCCTTTAAATAAAAATGACAATCCTAGAAATAACAATGCTGAACCTAGTGGATTTAATAGTAAAAGGAATTGTTGAAGAGGTCCTTCTACACCTAGTTCAAATTGTGATGTTTGAGTGATATATGTTTTAATCCATAACATGAAAACAGCAAATAAATATATCCCTAAAAAGTTGTTAAAAAGATTATCTTTTTTACTAATTAGATTTTTCATTTTTGCACCAACCTTTTATTTATTTGAATTAAAATATTTATTTATATTAATTTAGATTATTAGTATTAAATCCCAAAAAAATGTTACTTCACAATAACTTTTTTTTGCAGTAAAAGAAGTTTACTCCCTTTTTCACCCTTCTGTCAAGGTTTTGAAATCCAACAAAGAAAGAGGTACCTGTGTCAGACACAAAGACGAACAATTCATGCATTCGAGTAATTAT
Organism: Sporosarcina sp. YIM B06819; assembly: GCF_033485175.1. Lineage (NCBI taxonomy): Bacteria > Bacillati > Bacillota > Bacilli > Caryophanales > Caryophanaceae > Sporosarcina > Sporosarcina sp. YIM B06819. The sequence continues at coordinate 26,009 of NZ_JAWLIQ010000018.1, forward strand.
ACAAAAATAAAGAAAAATGGCGTTGGTATTTATTCATTTTGTATTATTATACAGTTGTGTTGTATTCACTGAATAGTGCCACGAACAGGTACCTAACACTATGTTTCTATCTTGTAAGCAACGTACAGTCGAGAGATTTCCGGAAAAGTTTCAATGAAATTTAGAAAGATTTAAAAGACGTAGCCTGTGTTCAGTCATTAGTGTGTGGTGCCTTTGCACGAAAATTTCATGTTTGTCTCTTGGAAGAAACAACCCAGAATTGTGTTTGAATTATGTGGTGCACAAGCAGCCATCACTAAAAAATCTAAAATGCAAAAGCAGGATTCCCGATAACATCGAGTCCTGCTTTTTATAAAAATCACTTTATACTATTACTTCAAATAAAACGACGACCCATCAATCATCTCAACATCGTCCCTATTTTTAACCTCTTTAATAACGTTAAAAAGAGCTTCATCCTTCTTTTTCGCCTCAATCATACAATCGATTTGAGGAACCGAACCTTTGATTTCCTTTAAAAAACTGAAAAACATGTCCACATCCACATAATCTGAATGGTGACGGAATGCGTCCTCACTTTTTGGACTAGAGATATGCATTTTGATTGGGAGGGGCGAGTCCTTCCATGTTGCTACTACACGGTCCCAATTATCTTCCCACTTTTCATGATGATGGTGAGCCAGATGATGATGAAAATCAAATACAAGCGGAATTCCTAACTTTTCACATACATAAAGCGTATCATCCAGTGTAAATGAAGTATCATCATTTTCGAGCATGATCATCTGTTGAATGTGCTTTGGGACATCCACCCAATTTGCAACAAATCGGTCCAAAGACTTTTCTGTTTCTTTATAGTTGCCACCGACATGGAGCACACAACGATGAGTAGAATCAATGTTCATTCCCTTTAACAATAAATAATGCATAGTTAAGGTTTTTAATGAATTCTCCAATACCTCTTTTCTTAAGGAATTCAGCACAACAAAATGATCGGGATGAAAATCAATTCTTAGCTGATGTTTTCTAACAAACTCCCCAATTTCCGCCAATTTCTTTTTTAACGGCTCCATATAACCCCAATTAGGAAGTTCTACATGGTTCGCCAATGGAATCAGTCGAGAGGTTAAGCGATAAAAATGAATTCCATTAAATACATTATGTTTCAGCAATCTATGTGTATTTTCAAGATTAGCCAGCGCGATCCTTTCCAATTTGCGAATCGCCGCCTCACGATCCCCGATCTTTTGGAACTGAGCAAACGTCATTGTTTTGGATGGAGAAGCATTTTTCAGTTCCATACTCATCGCAACATATCCTAGTCGTACAATCGTCATTTTACCACCTCATCCATCAGTATGAAGCTAATGTGGTGACAGTAGACATTGTTATGCCCTTACGATTAAACTATCTTTCTTGCTTTTCAAGTAGATTGCATAGGTAGTATAAGCAGGTAGATCACATCCAAATTTTTGATCCAGTTCATATAGATTCTCTTTTTGTAGATACGAATCCGAAGAAATCCCCACTCATCAAGTGATTGACGAGAAGTGCTATTTGAATGATCTAATTGTATTAGTGCGATGTTAAATAATTAAAATTCGATAATTGTTATAAAAATACAAATGAAATCGTTCTAAACATTGTTTTAACAGACTTTGCATTTTTTTATACAATTGCAGTCAATTTTCTGGATTGTTCATCGCAGGTACCTGAAATTAAGACAAACAGGAAGAGTTGCTTTATGGCAAGCGTGGACTCGTTTTGACACGGAAAAAGGGAATTTCACACCATTCGCCTACAGAAGCATCCGCGTAGCCGTGTTGGATGAATAAAAAAAGAAAAATATATTTGATTCGAACACAACCCAAATGGACAATGAAGCTCTAGAAGGGTTGCTCAAAGTCGCTGATACAGTCGAATTCGAATGGTCTGAGGCAGTAGACGAAGCATTTGAACAACTGACAGCAGCTGACCGCAATCTCGTTCACTGGCTATTTGTGGAGGGGTTGTCCTTGTCCGAATGCGCAAAAAGGGCTGCTATTTCACTTCCGGGCATTAAAAAACGTCGGCAGAAAATGATCGCGAAGTTACGGGAGGTTATGGTGTAATAAGTTGAAGGTTCAAGGAGAAGGTTGGAGAGTAACAAACAATTAGAGAATAAGAGATTTAAAGCCATTGGAAAAATAACATTCCAATGGCTTTTTTGCAGTACCTGATGTATTAAAACAACTAATCATTCAACTCTCCAACAAAACTAAATCATCCTTCGTAATTTCTTTTTCGAGCGCAAGCCTATTTTGTTTATTGCTTGCCACAGCCATTCGATAATCGACTTTACGCGTCATTTCTTTCGCTATTTTTTTAGCAAGACCGGCATTTCCGAAATGACTATCTCTACGCGCATAAATCTCTTCATAGTGACGAACTAATGCACTCTTTGCTTCATCTGTTATGCCGTACCCTTTACTATAGAGGTCGGTAATCTCCATTAATTCCTTTGGTGTATAATCTTCAAAATGGAACGTTAGTCCGAAACGTCGACGGAGTCCGGGGTTACTGTCTAAGAAACGATTCATTTCTTTTTCGTACCCTGCGGCAATTAATAGGAACTCGCCTTGTCGATCGGACATTTTTTTCAGCAACACTTCCACTGCTTTTTTCCCGAAGTCATTCTCTCCACCACTCGCAAGTGTGTACGCTTCATCAATAAATAACGCACTACCCATCGCTCGTTCAATTAGCCCGGCTGTCAGCTTCTCCGTTTCACCAATATGACTACCGACTAAATTGCTGCGATCTACTTCAATCAGATCGCCTCGTTCTAATAATCCAAGTGCTTGATAAATACCAGCGAGCACACGACCGACCTCGGTTTTACCTGTCCCTGGGTTACCAATCAATAGCGTATGGTTCATCAACTTCTCTGTAGAATGATTTTCTCGTTTGTAGTATCTCATTAATTCAATCATTTTATCTATTTCAGCCTTCACAGAACCAAGGCCGATAAACTGATGGAGTTCTGCACGTTTATGAGCGAGTAGTACTTCATCGATTGGAACTTCGTACGTCTTCACTCCACGCTCTTGTACCGTTTGTACAACGTCTTGTTCTTCAAACGTCGTCAATATCTTTTCCGTCCACTCTTCACGCGGAAGTTTCGCAATTCTCATCGACTGAGCAAGCCCGATTTGATCGTATAGTATACGTGCCATTCGAGCGTTACTAAATGTTTCATCGCGCATACGATAACGTTCCACGAACTCCTCATAAACTGCTTGTTTGGCAGCAGGAGTAAGCACATAGCTGCCTTCACACTGGCTTAAGAAGATTTGAAGCAACTCATCTGGTGTATAGTCTTGAAAGTGAATCTTTTCAGTAAAACGATCTTTCAATCCCGGATTAGACGCTAGGAAACTGTTCATTTCTTCGGTATAGCCTGCCGCGATGACAATGAATTCACCGCGAGAATTTTCCATTGCAGGAAGTAACGTTTCAATTACTTTTTTACCGAAATCATTACTAGAATTGCCCCCTGCTGCAAGCGTATACGCTTCGTCTATAAAGAGGACGCCACCCATAGCTTCCTTAATAATTACTTTCGTTCGTTCTTCTGATTCACCAACATGCGTTCCAACGAGATCTTCCCGCTTCACTTCAGTTACGTGGCCTGTCTTTAATAAACCTAGTTCCTTAAAAATCTTTCCTATAAGCCGAGCGACTGTCGTTTTTCCAGTACCCGGATTACCTTGAAAGACCATATGAGGCGCTACCATCGGATTAGCTTTCATTCCACGCTCTAATTTAAATTGATTAATGTCGCTTACGTTTTTAAACTCCTGGATTTTGTCTTTCACATCTTCCAGTCCAATAAACCCGTTCAAACCATTCATGAAAACATCCATCTGATCAGTAGGTGATGAATCTACAGTAGAGGAATGTCCAGCACTGCCGCCTAATTTACTAGTGATTGGTGGAACCTGCAAGTCCGTATCGGTGAGCACAGGAACACTGTCATCCCAACGAACTAAATCTCCTGCTTGGTTGTTCTCAAAAGAACAGTCGTTAAGAACCGGAACTGAACGCTCGAGTCTCAGTCCAGCCTTCTTTCCATTCATCACTTGCACCCCAGTGAATACAGCATCCGAACAATCTTGCAAGATGATTTGATCATCATGATGACCATGTACTCGAGTTACCGTCACTTCAGTACGCTCCACCTGACTCAAGACGATTCCTGACGAGTTACCGTCATAGATTTCACACTCCGTTATAAAGACTTCTTCAGATTCCGTTGCTCTTATTTGTGGCCTTTTATGTTTGAACAAAATTGACCGTTCTAATGAAATAACTACTTCAGGACCTACAAGTATGCCGTTCTTATCACCACTCGATATTCTACAATCGGTAATTTCTGCTTTAGCCGCAGCACTGAGTAAAACGTTGGATCCCTTATGACCGAAGATGATGCAATTGGCTGCCGTCAACTTGGATTCCTTCACAACTATCCCTGCACTATCCCCACTCTTTACTTCGGTCGCCGACAGAATTACTTCCGATTGTTCAGAAGCAAAAATCTGTACACCACTATGATGGCTAATAAGAGAATCCGAAATAGTCACTTGACTACTTGTCACGTAAACTCCTTTATTGTTTCCACTCTCAATTTCACAACCCAGAATCGTGAACACGCTTTGAGTAAACGCAGAGAGTTGAGTCATCTGATTGTACTTCACTTCAGATTCAATGAGTGTACACGTGGAATTTCCGGAAACAATTCCTCTAGACTCACCCGAAAGGATCTGTGTTTTTGTAATCGCGAGTTTGCTTTGTTCGTTACAGGAAATTTGGTCTCCTTTTTGGTTTTTAAACTGTGAGTCGGATAGCTCAACTGATGAACCACTGACGTTCATTCCTTCAGCCTCACCATTTTCAAACGTACTTGCCTCGACTTCGATATGGGATCCATTCGTAAATGCTACATGCTCCAAACTTTGGTTTTTAAAGACACAATTTTTCAGGACACCCTTAGATTGATCACAATAGATTCCTTGGACATGTCCAAAATAAAAATTCGTACTTTCTACGTCCATAGAACTGTATTGTTCCAAACGAAGTTGAACCCCGCGATTTCCGATGAATGAACTTTTGGTGATTGTTGCTCGACTCGTTTCATACAAGCAAAGGCCTTCTTCTTGCCCACTTAAAATTCCGGAATTCGTTACCGCTACTTCTCCTCCCCCGCGCACACTAATTTGTGCAGACTTGACTGTGTCTTCTACTATGCATTCGAACAAAGCCAAACGCCCTAATACCTCAATCCCTTGTATGTTTTTTTGAAAGATCGAATGCTCTGCGGATACTTTTGCAGCTGCATCAACTCGCATTGCAACTCCTTGAATCTCAGAGAAAAGACAGTGGTGAAGCGTTACATCTCCTGATTCGATATGTAAACCATAGTCCACTGGATCAGTGCCTCCTCCAATACTGATCGATTCGATACGCACTTCTTCCGTTGTCGCGATACGAACACTTCCTGTTAGACGAACTGAGCTCGCTTCACCTTCTGAACTTCGAAGAACGAGCGGCTTATCGATTGTTACATGTTCATAATAAACACCTTCATCAACTTCCACTGTATCTCCTGGTAGAGCTGCCTCTACTGCAACCTGAATGGTTTTGTAGTTGGATCCTTCACGCTGAGACACTTGAATAATTGCCACGTATCTTCCCACTTTCTATTCGTAAATTCAATTGATTTCTATACTTTGTATTTTTCTAAACACAATTATACGAATGAGTTCTATCATGAGTTAAGTATACTAGTAAGCCTAGGGACAGAGTAAAGAACTGCTTGTGAACAAGAGTAGATAGCAAAATTTTAAGGTACCCTTCAAGTCACTTTGTTCTTGTACTTATAATTTCATATGCAGGTACTTAAAATAGACATTCTTTAAATACTTCAAAACCATCACTTTGAGACTCCAAAGTGATGGTTTTGACTGCTCAAACCTCTTGCTTTGAGCTCCATTTCCACTAATTGACGATTGGATTCTGCATTCCCAATATTCTACGATGAAAGCACCCGGGGATAAAAGAATCGTGCACGGTCGAAAGCACCGCAGTCGTGAATAATTTTGAAGAGGTTTTGAACCAGTACGAACCGATTATATCGGCATTCATCCGCACTCTCAACATTTACCGTGACCAGGAAAGTTTTAGACAAACGGAAGAGTTGCATTATGGCAAGCGTGGACTCGTTTTGACATAACACAATACCGCTATGTCTCTTTTCAAGCGCTAAATTCGACCGATTAATTAACCATATAGGTTGCATTTGTATCTCCAAAAAAGTAATTTTGCCACTTCTTAAAATCCCGAGCATAACTTTCGTTCTCCTCCTCCGTCAAATGAGAAACAATTGTAATTGTCCACTCCGAATCTCCAATACGCACATAAATATCTGGATAGTACTTGTCCAAATGCTCCACCAATACCCATACTCCATCTCTACCTGTTGCTTGTCCTGATTCGCCGTTTCCAACTCATCCTTCACCAAACCAACCAATACTTTCTGACGTACAGACTCATGCTTTATTTGCTTTTGATAATTATGATAGGCTTGGTCTGCACGTTCTGACTTCGCACAAGTTAAATTTTTGGGATGAGCAAAATGATGCACATTCTTTTCACCTGCACGGACACTCATTGGTACCGAACAATATGGACACTCAAATACACCTTTTTTAGCACTTAACCTCAGGCCCTCAATGCTCTCAGTTTCTAATAGCAGATTAATCCATTCCATCTTCCTATCAATCCGATGCATTGCAAACATCATATGCCTGACCTGCTGTGTTCAGTTAATTAGTTCGCGTGACTTCTTTAATAACTTATGTCATTTCCTTCCGAAGTCAGCTTTTATTTCACCCCATATTTTAGTTTCCCATTTTATTATCTCGTTGGAGTAGGTATTGTTTAACAGCCATTTTTGAGCACGTTCAATTATTTTCCACAATTGCTCTGTAGATTTATTTCTCGGAATGTTGGTGTTAACTTGTTTTTTTCTTACCCAAGCCATCGCCGTTAATGAATCACTATAAATAGGTATAGAATTATTACTTTGCTGTAACAATGCTAAGGCATGTACAATTGCCAAAAACTCTCCAATATTATTTGTTCCATTGGGAACTGGCCCATATCGAAAAATCACTTTTCCAGTTTTGGTACAAACTCCTTGATACTCCATATCCCCCGGATTACCACTACACGCTGCATCAACACAAATACTTTCCTTATAATATGTAGTTGGCGCAATATCACTAAATAAAGTTAATTGATTACCATCCCTTCCTCTTAGTTGAGTTGATGTACTAACAATTGCAATATTCCCGTCTGCCTTGAAAGCCTCTTCCGCTTCTATTTTCGTATTATAGGATTTATATTTTGCCCCTTTATATCCTAATACCTGTTCTTTACACTCATCCCATGATAGATAGATTCCTGTATTCTTTCCTCTCCAAACCACATAGAACTTTTCACGTCCCATTTCTTCATCCCACCCTATACAATGATATTATTCAGTCAGTTTTCAAAGTACTTCCAATTATAACAAACTATCCATTCTTAAAAGTCGAATAATGGTATAATAGGATTATCAAATTTACAAGTAGGTGTGAATAATGGCGATTATGATCGATATAGGGAAAAAGAGGGTTATAACAGCTGGGGAACGCCAATTACATAAAACATTGCAAGATTATTTGCCGGATGATTATATCGTTTATTTTGAGCCAGAAATTTTGAATCGTCGGCCTGATTTTGTCATTATTGGACCGGATATTGGGATTGTTGTGCTGGAGGTTAAAGACTGGAATAAAAGTACGATTTTGAATGCTAATAAAGATGACTGGATGATTTTTGGTACAAATGGACAGCAAGCGATTGTTGATAGTCCTTATAAACAGGCTGAGCAATACGGGTTTAAAATTATTGATTTCCTCAAACAAGAACCCTTGATGAAACAGCAAGAAGGGCCATTTATGGGACATTTAAAAATGCCAGTTGGTTGGGGAACTGTTTTTACTCGCTTGGATTCAGAATGGTTTTCGGATCAGAATTTGTATAGCATCATCCCCCCTGAATTTTGTTTGTGTAGGGATGAAATTGATCCTGAACATGAGCATTTTTCTGAGGAAATGTTGATGGAAAAGCTAATGAATATGTTCCGTACTCGTTTCCGTTTGACAAAGCCTTTAACCGACGAGGAAGTACAATTCATACGCTATAAGTTCTTTCCAGAAGTGCGTATTTCCACAGCACAAATTGCTACTCCAGCCGTTCATGAGGAACAAATTTTGCTTACGATGCACAACTTGAAAACGATGGACATTGTACAAGAAAAGTTAGCTCGTACAATTGGAGACCAGCATCGAATCATTCGCGGCGTTGCTGGCAGCGGAAAAACAATCATCTTAGCAACCAGAGCCGCTTTACTCGCTCGTGAAAATCCCGATTGGCGCATCCTAGTCCTGTGTTTCAATATTCCATTAGCCAAATATTTAAACACACTTGTACAAATCAAGGTCGATGAAATTCCGAAAAAAGAACAACAAGCTAGTCTATTTGAGGAAGATAAACCCGAAGCAAATGGTTCTATCGATGTGAGTCATTTCCATGAATTCTTAAAGAAACACTTGAATTGCTATCATGACGCTGAAATCCCTGCCATTATCGAAGCAATTGCAAACAAAGAACGGATTGCACCAAGATTTGATGCGATTTTGATTGATGAAGGACAAGACTTCGAACCAGCCTGGCTACAGCTTATTAGCCAATTGCTGAACCCTACTACAAAATCAATGCTCATCGTAGAAGACCGCGCACAAAATATTTATAAACGAAAAACAAGCTACTTAAATGACACAGGCTTAGACTTTAGAGGGCGCTCGAATGTCCTCGCCATTAATTACAGGAACACAAAACAAATTCTTGAATTCGCCTGGAACTTTTACAAAGACAATACAGCCTTTAAAGATAAAGTAGCCGCGATTGATATAAATGGCGAAATCATTGCTCCTAGATCAACAAGACATAGCGGCCCCGATCCCCATATCTATAAAGCCGATACATTCATCAATGAAATGGATTGGGTCAGTCGCACGATTCATAAGATGCACGAAACTCATCACATCCCTTATGAGGAAATGCTCATTCTTTACAGAGTCAAATACACATCCCAAAATAAATATATCGACATCATGAAAAGAAAACTGCAAGAATACCAAGTCCCCTTTCACTGGATTGCAGAAAATCGCGATGCCAAAAACAAGTTTTCCAAACTAGACTCAACCGTCAAAATCAGCACACTCGAATCTAGCAAAGGACTCGATTTCCAAGCCGTTTTCATCGTCAATATTGATAACATGCCATTTGCGAGAGTAAATGATCCGATGCGTGAAGCAGCGTTGCTTTATATTGGCATGACAAGGGCGCAGCGGTTTTTGACGCTTTCTTATTCAGGGGTTTCTGAGTTTACGGTGTGGTTGGAGAAGTATAACGGACTGAAGGATGAGATGTTGGAGAAGAAGAAGGCTTTGCGGGGGTCTTGAGTTTGGGGTGCCTGGTAATTTTTTTTGAACTAGGCACCTTAAACATATTATTGTGGATTCAACATTGTTGATATATCGGCTATTCTTTTCACTATTTTGAAGTTAATCCACTTATTATTATTACTAAATAACATAAACGCCTCCATTAATCTTCATCTTAATTAGTATGAAATCAACTTTTCCATTTACTTGTATCCCTTCAGACTCTTAAAGTGAAACTTTACGCCAGCCACTTATTTATTAATACATTCCACTTTTCACGACTATGATATTTCGTCAATTTATAGTGTGCTTCTTCAACAGAACTAAAGTAATTAAAATCTATTTTCGAATTAACTGGAGATTGGAATCCAAAAGCAGCTGCTTCACTAATGGATGGTTGAAAGAAACGAGAATATAAATAATTACCTCTCACTCTATTTCGTGAAAGACCCAAGTAATGAGCATCTTTTTTCATCTCATTTTTTAAAGCTTTATATCGCTCTTGAATTTCTTGTTTCGTTCCATTACTTTTACTTTCCAGACACTCACTTACATCATTCATTAATTCCTGTGTTCGATCAATGTATTGAAGAATATGTAATGCCAATTCTTTATCGCTTAGATTTTTGTAATCAAGCATACTCTTTCCCCCTCCAATAATATCGGACTCCGATTCAAATCAAAATTACACAACCGTCTTGCATTTCCACTTTCTCATTTAAGAACATCAACTAACTCTTTTAGAGACTTTACAATATCTTCAGTTGAATGTATAGCAGTGTTCATTGCTAACATATCTGTCAAAGTTAAATTTAGTTTTTGAATTTCATCACGTGTGACATTATGCCATATTGGCAAAATAACTGAACCATCAGTAGTCGCATCCTTTTGGAAAATACCGTTCAACTCATAATTCGTCCAATACTTCTTTAAAAAATTTTGTGATAACACAATCAAACAAAAGCGTGAATTAATTAAACCTTTATCAATGCTTTGGCGAATACTTTGGCCCCATCCAATCTGATCTGAATCATACCAAGTATCAATACCTGCCTCTTGCAAAGCTCTAGCTAAAGGTTCCACAAAATCATCTTTGTCTTCAGATGCATGTGAAATAAACACATCATATTTCTTGTCCAAAAAAGTATTATCTGTATCAACTTTTATTATTTCTTGAATATGTGATTTTTGTGTTGTAAGAGCTTCCCGCTGAAGACTTTCCATAGATTTTTGATGCTGTTCCCGTTCTTTCGCTTGTGCTTTCATCAAGTCACTTCGTTTATTAGTTAGATTCTTAGATTTATCAACAAGTTGTTTGGATAATTTAACTTGTTCTGCTTGTGCACTTGTTAGTTCCTTAGATGCCGATTGATATTCTCTCTGAGCGGAGCTTATTGTTGATATAGTTTTTGCTCCAATCGACTTTTTCTGCGCCTTCGCTATCTTCTCAATTGCTTTTGCTTCTTTTAATTTTTGCGTATCTATTTTCTTATTGATACTAGTAATACCAGTTTCTAAACTTTTTATCTGGCTAAGTAACATACTAATTGACAAACTCTTCCTCTCCCTTTCTTTTATCTACCTTTTCTCAAAATCCTCTCTAGCAAACCGACCTGCCACTACAAACATATCCCAATTATTAATTCGAAAATCAGTTCCAGCATAAATCACCAGTTCCAATCTATTCATCTTTACATTTTCACGCACATCTCCAATACCGGTGAATTGAACTTGTCCTAGTTGGTCAAGAAAACGTGCTATGGACCAGAACTTATTTAGATAACTGCTATTTAGCGGTTCAGCAATAAAAGCTTCTTCAAAAACCACCGTGATGGTTTCGTTATTATTTTCAATAACTATTTCCGCTACTTCACCCCGTTGCTGAATGCTTTTCACATTACCCATTATTAAGCGAATTTCTCCAATATCTGACGGAGTTATTTCATCAACGAACCGTTTGAAAATATTCCTTCTTCTAAGAAGAAGTTCATCTTCATAGATATCACCATCAAACAAGACCATTTGAATTGAAGACGCGTTCCTTTTGGCATTTGTAACTTCTCTCTCTTTTTTTCTTGCTCCGGTTGCAGCTCTATTCTTCTGTTGTATTTCCTTTTCCTCTTCGGTTAAATTCATTTGTACAAAAGCATCTTGCAAAGCATTTTGTCTTCTATTATAAGTAATTTCAAAACTGATGATATTCGTTGTGTTCCTGCCTAAACTCATGGGTATCCTGTCAAAATAAAACAAACAGTCTCTCGAATGCTCGTCAAATCTCCAAGTTCTAAAATGCGCTGTCTTCCCACTGCTAAAGCTAATTCTGGCCGATCAATTTTCTGTCGGGCAGTATAGTTTTCCTTTTATTTCATTCTCATAAGTACGAGCTGTTATCTCTTTAGGATGAATCTCTTTTTTCACTCCATCCTTCTCCAAATAGATAGCACTCAAAATCCGCATAAAATCCCCCTTCAATCGTTGCTGATTTTAAAATCCTCTCTTCAGCCAACTAGTTAATTTAATAGAAAATAGACTACACCTTAAAGAACGCACATTCTTAATTCCATCCTACCATAGACTTAACTGTTTATACCAATAAATCAAAACCATTAATCTATTCATATCGATTCTAAAAGCCCCAGCATCCATTTCTGAATACTAGGGCCTTAAAACGATCCTATAGGATTCTAAACTACCATCATCATTTCTTCAAAAAACACTTGCAGGATAGGCTACGTCACCATTTACTCTAAATACATACCACTTTGTATTTGGAGGTATCGTATTGAACAATCGAGAATTATATTTTAATCAGTCACTATGGTCGTGAAAGGAATTTGTTCAGCTTTTAGTTCTAGTGTTAGTCTTAGTTCCCTTTTTCGTTGAGTCTTTATTAATGAAATACTTGTCAGAGTTATTTCAAAATGACTTGTATGCTGATACTTTGGTTGGTTTTATGATGTCTATCATTTTTATGTCGGCGCTTTATTTTATCGCGCTAAAGCCTAAACGACTCTCTTGGCATGATGTAGGACTATATCGTTTCCTTCAACTCCTATTTAGCACATATAATAAAGATAACGGGAATGCACTTGTTAAAACAAAGTAAAAAGGACTACCCAAACTGCGTTAACGTGCGATATTAAATGATCGTCAGTGCAGTTTTGGGATTTTTAAAATGCTAGCCTTTTTTAAATAGGAATTTTTATAAGCGTGCTGGTTCTAAACAATTCGAAATTGTGTTGGAACATAGTACCTTAAATTTGTTGAGATACGGGAAATGCAAAGAGAATCAGATGAGTGTCTGGCAACCTACACTCAAAAGCAGCTACCCCTCCCCCTGATGCATGCTTGATTCTGTTCATTTTTTCAATGAATGTTTCTTTCCGTTCACGTCAATAATTTCCACAGTCGTAACCGTCAACTTCATATCTTTTGCCTCGATACTGGATATTTTTTTCGTTTTCCCGTCTAGTAAGCTGTATGAAAATACACCTTTTGTATTGAAATAAAACATCGTGCCTGCATCGAATTTGACGGACTTGTTATTTTGCGTTACTTTGGTTGAAAATCTTGATCCTTCCAGTGGTTCGAAAATGACGCGTGCGTCGAACTCTGTCACTTTCACCGGTTCCACTGTGAAAGTCCCTTTGTGATAAAGGATCAGCGTCTGGTCCACATTAACAGCATCGTTGAATGTCGGATCGAACTGTCGCATTTTCTTCTCTACAGTGTAATAGTAGTCATGCCCGTGGACGCTGAAATTCCGCATGCTCGCCGCTTGGCTTGCATCGACCACATCCAGATCCCAATACTTGATATGATTTCTTCCGCCCTGTGCACTTGTCTGAAACACCCCATACATATAGGGCATATCTGTCCCTTGGGATACAGCAGCCCAGTATGGGACATAAATCATGCCGTTCTGGATGATGATCGGAAACACTGTTTCCAAATGGACTTCAAACAATCCATCTTGTGTCGGGAAATCCCGTTCCGTCAGCAGTTCTGTTTCCTCTTTTGTTTTTTTATCAATTTTCACGAGCTTGTCGCCTTTGATTGTATACTGGAACCCGTCCTCTTCCACCACCATCCCCTTCTGGCTGACATAGGGATGCGGTTCCGGCAATTTCATCTTGTCGTCAATTGCACGTGCAAGGAAAGAAGAGAATTGAGCGCGCGTGACCGGATTTCCTGGTTTGAATGTGCCGTCTTGGTAGCCGCCCGCAATTCGATTCAGTGCCACGCTATTGATATCTGCGAATGCCCAGTTAACCGGTGAGACATCGATGAACATCGGTTTCTGTTCCAATGGAAGGTCGAATGCCCGGCGCAAGATGGCTGCCATTTGGGCACGCGTCGTCTGTTCCGCTGGTCGCATATAGCCGTTTTCTCCACGTAGGATTCCCTTTTCGTTAATGGTTGCAAGCGTCCTATAGTGAGTCGACTTTTTCGACACATCTTTGAAGGTGGCAGTCGGATTTTCCAGTAACGGAATGTCCAGTGCCCTGAGGAGCATAGCGGAAGCTTGAGCACGGGTGATCGGCTCATTCGGCCGGAACGTGCCATCTGGATAGCCCCCGATAATATCCTTTTTGTACAAGAACATGATGTCCCACGTCGCTCCGTGCCCATCCTGCATATCTTTGAAAGAGATCGGGTCGTTATAGGGCGGATATTCCGTCTCTGCTTTCGCTGTGGTCGTTAATGAAAACATAAGCAATAGCAATAGCGTTAGCAATGAAATTAGGTATTTTTTCAATTGTGTACACCCGCTTTCTATGAATATGGCATTCAATCAATGATCCATCTCGTAATTTTTACTCACATCAACGTTCACAATGGAGCCAATTCGCTGGACCTGTACATATAAGCCTGTCCAAGCAGAATAGCACTCCGGTTCTATAGCTTCACAATATCTCTCGCTTAACCTGCGATCATAGTCAATAATGATCGTACCTTCTTTCTGGCCAGTGGCTTTGACGCGAAATAGATTCGTGCCTGGATCTCTTGTGATAATGGCTATCTGCTCGGCGTCTTTTGTTCGGATTATGTGCTTGACCAAGTCGGCTGTCGCTGTCTCCTCATAGACATCAGACGGATTTTCTTTCAACGTTTTAATTTCATAATAAAAGCGGTCATCGTTCTGCTTTACATCAATCCCATGCCGCTCTTCCTCCCCACCCTCAAACCGTAGCGTGGCAATATACTGGCCAGGCTTGTCGATATCAAACCATACATTGAAACTATTTCCATACTCTTCTTGCTTGAACGTCACACTGTCGGACAACTTTTCCCCTTGCATTGTGGTCAGGGAAATATTTTGAACCTTTTCCTTAAGGAAATAAAACTGCACCGCAGTCGGAAAGATGTCATCCGTCTCTTCCATCGTCAGCTTCAATTCACCATTCACCTTTTTAATAGTTACGTAATACTTTTTATACGCCAATTCATAGGAACCGTTGCTAGGAAGACCCGCAATATTAAGTTTTCCGGCCCCTTCCTTCAATGGGACCAATTGAACTTGATCCTCCGTGTAGCCCTCTTTTCCGGCTACCTGTATTGATTTAAACAAACCGTCATTCGACTTATCGTAAACAATTTCACTAATCCGCCTCCAGTTGAAATCACTAGCCCTTAGCGTTATCATCGTTGGCTTCGCTTCTTCAGTCGCTTTCAACATTTTGGCCGCCTGTCCTCTTGTGATAGCAGCATTCGGGCTAAATGTGTCAGGTGATGTCCCCGAAGTGATGCCGAGTTTATAGATGGTAAGAATATTTTCGCGATGTGACTGTAGATATTCAATATCTTTGAATGGGTTTATTATGTTCCCATCACGCGGCAAATCGAACGCTTTGACAAGAATCGAAGCCATCTGCCCCCGTTTAATCGGATCGTTCGGACCGAAACGGCCATCTTCATAACCACCAATAACTCCTTTTTCGGCCAGCGCTGCAATCGCTTTGTAGTAGCCGTTCGCTGTCGAGACATCTTTAAAGTCTGGATTCTTCACGTTCGAGGTGTCCAATTTGATCATCTTTGCGATGATTGCGGCCGCCTGTCCTCTCGTGATAGAGTTACCCGGTTTGAATGTGCCGTCCGGATAGCCTCCAATAATATTACGTTCGGCCAAATCATAAACCGCTTCTGCAAAATGTTTTGATGAGGGTACATCTGAAAATCGTTCAGTGCTTGCGGCGAACGTGCCGGATAAAGGCAGACTGCAGACAAGCAATAGTGCGCTGAGTATTATAAGTAGTTTCTTTCTCACTTGCATTCTTCCTTCCTTTTCTAGTAACAGGTTTTGTTTAGAGGAAAATATCCCCTATTTCTAATGCTTTTCAAACTAGCTGTTGGAAAAACAGGTTGGTGCCTCCATATAGTAAGCGGTTGGTTGACGGCTACTTCTTCTGGAGAGCTGCTCACCAGTTTTTCAAAAAACGTGTCGGGGTTCCCATACCCCCACTTCTTTATTGTGCTATCACCCAACGATCTGAGCCTGCATCCCGCTTCATAGTAAATACCCGATCTGCTACCCCTTCTCGCCCATATTGGTAGCGGATCTCTACCTCATTGTCAGAAATAGGAACCGTTTTCCGATAAGATGCCTCTACAAACAGTTCACCTAACCGGCTAATTTCTGTAAACGCAGGCGTTTTTGACAAATTGCCGAAGCCCAACAAATCGTCATATACATACAAATCAAAATATTGCTCCGGTGTATAGTTACCTGTAAGCTGTTCGGATAAATAATCCATATACATCGAAAGGGTACGCTCTTCCGTTGCTAGGCCTACAACTTGCCCATAAATTTTATGCACTGGCGTAATCGTTGCCCCCTGCACCGTTTTACTTGCCGGGAAATGGTTCAATAAAAAATATTCCCGCGCATTCAACAGCTGGTCGTACCCCCCTGCAATCGTGATTCCCTGCTTTTCATAATGATCCATAAGTTCAGATTGCAACGGTTTGCCGTTTATCTTCAGCTGGCCTTTTTTCAGCACAACTCGATCCCCCGGGACTGCAATCACCTCATAATAGGCATCCATATAGGTCGGCAAATGGCTTGTCGTATTGGTCATCGTACGTACAATGTCGCCCGCCTCATAGACAACCTCATCGAATAAATTCGATTTGCGCTCAATGACCGTATGCATTGCATCCGAACTTCCGTTTAATGAAAACGTTTCTTGATCCACATAATATAGACCATCGACTTGATCAAAATGCGGAAGTGCCGCAAATTCCTCATAATCAATGGCTGACAGTTGCTTCTTCTTCTGAAGTGCCGATATTTGCGCCAAATCAACCAATGGATCATATGGGACACCAGGCCCCTTATCTGAAGAAAGATAATTCGTAGGGTCAATTGTGAGAATTAGAAACAGTGCTACTACAGGAATCGCTACCGTGACAAACAGCACTTGCCAAGAAAATGTTTTAGCCGGTTTTCGTAAACGTTCATGCACACCCTGCTTTATCCGCCTTTCCTGCTTCGTTGTATCGCCCATCATTTGATCAAGCTTACGTTTGAAATCGCTCAATGGCTCTCCACCTCCCAGTCCTCTTCCTCAAAAAATCCCTTTAGCTGCTGCTTTGCCCTTCGTAGCCGTGTTTTCACTGTATTTTCATTCAGCTGCAGATAGTTGGCTATTTCCGCTATCGATTGCTCGTCATAATAATATAATAGTAATGGTTCACGGTATTTTAACGGCAGCTGGAAAAGATTTTTTTCAAGTAGCACCAGCCGCTCTTGCTCCAACACGACTTCTTCTGCACCTTTCGCAGTAACAAAGATTGTATCGAACAGCACATCTTTTTTATGCTTCCACGAGCGCAAATAATCTTTAGCACGATTGGCTGTTATTTTCGTTAAATAGGTTTTCAATGATGCCTCATTGCGAAACTGGTCACTCTTTTGAAAATACGAAACAAATACCTCTTGAACAATATCCTCAGCAGTCGACCAATTCTTCACATATAAATAAGCGATGCGCACTAAATAACGCGAATGCTCATCAATTATTTGATTAATATTATTCATTTACGAACCCTCACCCTCTTCTACGGCCACGTCATGTCCCCCTCCACATACATAACAAATTGCTCAAACGATTTTTTCTCTGTTATTCCGTATCGGTGTACTTCATAATTGGAAGTCTTTTGATTTGCATACCCTTCGGTCGTCGTAAAGCCAATCAACAACCCTGCCTCCTTAGCTGCCGCGATGAACTCCTCATGATAATGCCCAAACGGATAGGCTAATGATACGGCTGTCGGTACTTGCTCGATATTGTGCTGTAAATCCAAAAGAATCTCTTCTTTTGAATGTTCTAACGCAACCCCTACAGCCGACTCCTCATTCAATGAATGCAATTCATATGTATGTGCTTCGAACTGAAAAACATCTGCCAGCACTTCTAAATCCGCAGCGGTAAAAAACTGTAGCGGACCATCCGCATCAAACAGCTGCGCTCCCTGCGCCCGATCCGTACGTGAAGAAATAATGTGCTGAAGCGCACGAAACCCGTATTGCTTTAAAATGGGATAGGCATATTCCTTCGTCGATAATAACCCGTCGTCGAATGTAATGAGCACAGCTTTGCTCGGTACAACAAGGCGCCCTTCCAAATAATCATACAACTGATGTGCCGTCAGCGTCTCGAAATGATGATCCTTTAAGTACCCCATCTGCTGCTCAAATGCTTCCAAGGAAATCGTACTATCCATCGTTCTCATCAACTCGCGCGGCAAAACCTGATGGTAGACAAGCACAGGAAGGCCTTCGTCCAAAGCAACGGACTGCTTAGCAATATAACCCGGTCGCTCTCCTATTGCAAGGATATACCAATCCCCTTCCTCCCCTACAACCGGGTAGCGATAGCCTTCTTCCATCTCTAGTATAACGCTGCTCTGCAAGTCAGCATCCTCGTAAACCGCGGTTTTTTGCAGCGTATGAACCGCGGCAAAGCGCTCCGTATGTAAAACTGTCGAAAGCTTCTTTTTTTCAACCGTCGCCTGCCCCTTACGAACAAAGGCAGTCATATTTCCCAATCGAAGCTCATAATACGCCTCATCCTCACCAGTGATCGCAACAGGCTGATTCGCCTCCAACTCGCCAATCTGCGTCAAGGCCGCCCCTTTCATATAAATCGGCTGACGCTCCTGCAAAGTCAACACCCGCTCAAATACCCGCTTCGTGACAAACGGATCCCTTTCTTGCGCGAACACTCTTCCTTGCGTTTCAATCAAAATCCATATCGCACTAACACTTATTATAAATACAATCAAGCACGTGAATAACGGCATGTTTCTAGAAATTTTCCTCATACATTTACCCCCACTGTCAATTAAGTAACGTACAGACGAGGTTTTTCAGAAAAAGTTTCAAAGATTTTTTAAAAGTTTTTTTGGACTACCCTGTATTTTGACAAGATGCCCAGTTGTAATAGAAAATAAGATTCGAAAGGCTTAGTCCCATTGGTTATTATGCTGTTGCACCCCTTCTTCTCCTTAAAGCGTACGAACAAAATGTTCTTCAGCTTTTTTGGTCCGTATATGAATGGATAATCTCATAATAGGGGCTGTTCTTGGAGCTGTTCTTGGAGCTGTTCTTGGAGCTGTTCTTGGACACGTCCTTAAACCGATTTTTCACTGCCGCCTCTGCCTACATTGGTAAAACAATAGCAGGAATAGCAATAGCTGCCGCCTAGTCCTTTCCAAAAAGTCGTACATCTTCATTGTGAACCGTTTCCATTTTCGAAACAGGTAAAGATCTCTCCAGTTCTTCAGATTCATAATCTACGACAAGCCATTCTTGAAAAATATGCAATGGTTAGTCGATGAGTCTTATGGATTCATATCTCTATGATGACGCGCCTATCACGAACTTTGCATCTATGAATTATGAAATTAACTCAATTGATAAAAAGCTGACAACCACTCCATTGAAGAGGTCGTCAGCTTACTTTAGTTTATAGTCAGATATTCATTGATGGTATTGCGTACATCTCTAATCCAACTTCGAATAATGCAAAATCCGGTATGAATGTTATCCTATGACGCACACACCTATTGCCGTTAAAAGTGTACCCCATACCATAGGTTTTTCAGCTCTGAGTTTTACGAACATTCACTCTCGGGCGCGAATCATCCCAAGAATAGCGACCAAATAATTGAGTGACAACATACCTGATTGAAAAGCAGTAAAGCCACGTCCTACTTGAACATACGTATTTGCTACAACGAGGTTTCTGGCAAAAATATAGACAGTAGCTCCAACAAGTTGCCAAGGATTTTTTATAATGTCCTTTACAAAGGGAACAGTTTAGATTAACGATGCGAGTTTGAGTTGTTATTGTTTCAACAAATTTGTTTACATACTAGGTTCAATTTCTACTTCACGTTCATTTAAAGGTTGAACCGGGCGATGATTGTCCTTAAAAATTTGACGGAATAAATCAATTTGTTCCTTAGACATTTCAATTGGCTGCTCCAAGACGATCCATTCAACTTCTTCTGAACATGGAGGAGTAGTTAAAGAACCTTCATAACGGAAAGTTTGCTTATTTTCTGGCAATAGTCCCATTAAATCAATTGCCTCAGTTACTTTTACATCTTTAGTTGTTACTTTTTTAGGAAGGACTTTCCATGATTGTTCTAAAGCCGTGTTAGTCGCACCTTCTTTAATCATTAAACCGATAACGGCTAATTCATTACTCGCACTTTTATGCACAAGATGCACTTCCATATCAAAATTCTTGCCGTCAAATTGGTGTTCACTCGGAGTATGGAAATGGAATTGAGCTAACTTGTACTCTTCTCCGTCTAAGACAATGGAATTATCTAATGCTGCTGGATTTCCTTGTATCGTATGGCCGTTGTTAGCTAAAGAAAATTTTGTTGGGGCATAATTAAATTTCAGTTCCTCAACTTTGTCGTCTTTCTCTGTTTTTGCCGTTTCGATGTTAATCGGAGACTGTTCCTCGCCGTTTGTACAGACAGCGTTTTGAGGATCTAAATTCCCCCAATGTTCCGGACCGGTTTCTCCTTCATAGGACCAGTGAGCTGGTTGAACCTCCGTTGTTTGCTTCTCTTCTTGGACCTTTTCTGGAGCCTTTACTTCTTTTGGCACATTGGCTGTTTTAGAAGAACAAGCAACGAGTGATAACAAAAGACAAGTCGACAAAATTGAATAAATAATTTTTTTCTTCATTTTTCTGTAGGTCTCCTTTCTCATTATAACCTATATTAATATAATATAAGTTATATTAGTATACGTCATCCGCTAAGAATATAAACGGTTAGTCATCAAATTACGAACATTAGATTCAACGAAGTTAAGTTCATCTTTTCAAATTTTATTATGGGGTTGTGACCGAAACCATTGAACTTCTTTTTTTATGAAAAATGCCTCGATAGTCGTTCCCTTTTATGGTTAGATTAAATTGAAAACGTTCGTTAGCTTGACCTTCAAACATGGTGTAATTACTTCAACAGTTCCCAGCAAAATGAAAATTTCCTTCCTTATTAGTTGGTCTTTAAAGTATTCCCTAAATTGTTTAGTTTATGTATTGTTTCCGTTTTGTTTTGTTCTTATATTAACTACCCCAAATTAGAGAAAGGTACCACACAATGATGCCAATTCAACTATCGGAATAAATTTACACTCGATAAATGGCCTTTCTCATACCTCGCTTATTTTTATCCATTTGTGTTGTATCTTCTGGAAATTCCTGTGAACAGATACCTAGAATTAAGTAGGACAACTAAAGGTTTTCCTTACCTCGTATTTACACACGTTGGAAGTTTCAATGGCACGTTTGATGTATTTATTAATGGCATTATTCAACATCTCCGTGAATTTTTGCGCTTTCACCAAGTTTGTTCGTTGTACGTTTTTCACTTTGCCTTGCAGCAAGCGATTTAATAGCTCTACCGCCAAATTTTTCTGGGACAAGACTCGTACTTCATCTAAAACTCATCGGATAAAATCGAAATGTCGGGATTTTCGATACCGATTGACGTGTAAATATCAATGACTTCGTCAGAAATGACAGTTTTGAAATGAGCTGGTTTAGTTGCGTGTCGATTTGCGAAGAGGTCTCTTGCGCTTCTGGCTCAGTTGCGCACAGTGCGATTGCTTTTGCAAATTCCGTAACGACCTGCATAAATCGTTTCTTTTCTTCTTCGCTTAGTTCAATGACAAAATCCATTGCCTATCACACCGATTTCGGCATTCGGGAAATAATACCTCATTACTGCTCCTACTGATATCTAGCTAAATTATCTCGTTCTTTGCCATTCAAACTATCAACTCCCAAACTTCACTCAATTTCTAGTTTAAGTGAATTAATTCCAATAATCGGATTATAGGCATGAATTAAGGAGCACTCCTAATTTTTAATACTACAACTCTATCCACATACGGTCCAAGCAATTCGATATATATGTAAATGATATCCAAATTGAAAGGTATTTTTTGGTTGTTCGATATGCAAACAACTGGATTCCAATAACTACCGTAGAAGAAATGGCACAACAGGAATATGATGTATTGAACTTTTGAAAAACCAAGGTGTCAAAAAGATTGGCGTATTGGAAAGAGGTACGAAGCTGTTTCATTTCCACTCACTCAATGGAATAGCCAAATTAAAGCCCGATTTCTCAGCATTAATTAGTACTAAGTATTTTCAACTAAGAGGAGGAACGACATGGACATATTTGTTAGACCTGGAGATTCGTTTTGGAATTTTAGCCAGCTATTCCAGATGCCTCTTCAATTGATTATCGATTCCAACCGAAACATCAACTCACTATTACTTACCGTTGGCCAGCAAATTAAAATTCCTGGATTTGTTGCTGCCAATTATACAATTCAAACAGGAGACTCTTTATGGTTGGTTGCCCAAAGACAAAATATTCCTTTGTATACGCTTCTTCTTGTCAACCCTAATCTTGAACCGAATCGACTGCAAGTTGGACAGATGATTAAAATTCCTCAAAGGATTACCTGGAGGCTTATTAACGGGAAACAAAATTATGATTACGACATCATGATGAATGATATCAAAAGGTTACTAGCCGTTTATCCATTTTTGCAAACCCCTCCTATCGGAAATTCCGTTTTAAGAAGAGAAATACCAGAAATTGTGGTTGGTAAGGGTACTAAACGAGTTCATTATAATGGTTCATTTCATGCGAATGAATGGATTACCACCCCTATCGTTTTGACCTTTTTAAATGATTATTTGCTTTCCCTAACGAATCAAACTACTATCCGCGGTCTTTTCACATTCCCTTTTTACCAGCAAACGACATTATCCATTGTTCCGATGGTCAATCCGGACGGAGTCAATTTGGTGATAAATGGTCCGCCTGCAAATGAGCCTTGGCGAAGCAGAGTTGTTGAATGGAATAATGGTAGCTTGGATTTTTCGAAGTGGAAAGCCAATATAAATGGTGTGGATCTGAATGATCAATTTCCTGCCAATTGGGATTTGGAAAGAGCCCGTAATCCTAAAAATCCGGGTCCAAGAGATTATGGTGGTGAAAGTCCTTTGTCCGAACCTGAGGCGATTGCGATTGCGGACCTGACAAGAAGACGGGATTTTGCAAGAGTACTAGCATTTCATACACAGGGAGAAGTTATTTATTGGGGGTATGAGAACCTTGAACCTCCTGAGTCTGAAGTTCTTGTTAACGAGTTCAGTAGGGTGAGCGGATACGAACCAGTTCAAACAATTGACAGCTACGCTGGATATAAGGATTGGTTTATTCAGGAATGGCGGAGACCTGGATTCACAGTTGAACTTGGTTCAGGAAAAAATCCGCTTCCATTAGACCAGTTTGATGAAATTTATCAAGAGGCGTTAGGGATTTTTTTAGCTGGATTATATGTATGATTAATTAACAAAATTCGACTTAATGTGCGGGTGCCCTTGAACGAAACAAAGGTGAATAACTCACGTAATTAAGTTACCATCCATCTATCGTGCGATTACGGATGGGTACGGGGGCGTTTCGCTGAAAGAAGTTGCTGCTTTTATATAATTATAAAGCTGGTAATTTTTGAATGGATGCGATAGCCTACTGCAATAATGGCATTGAGATTATAAAAGTTTGTATTATATGTTTTACCGTCATAAGCAGTATGTGCAAAATTTGCACATACTGCTTTTTCATCTAGTTCTTACAGAGTCTCACAAATTCTAGTCGATGCTCACGTTCTCTTTAATTGCCTTCGTCAACTCATGCACGATTACTTTCAAGATGGTGTCGTAGAAAGCTACATCTTCTTTGATTAACCACTATGCTTCGCCTGCTTAATAGGAATCACTCATTTCCTTTGCCATTACGATTAGTTCTTTGATGACTTTGGGTGTTTCAATGTTACGTTTGTAGATGTATGGATAGCGTTGTTCAACATTTTTGTGCTTTCACTAAGTTCGTTCGTTGTACGTTTTTCATCGCAAGAATAGATGAGGTAACGATTTAGATAAAATACAGAAGGTGGAAACGAAAGGAACCAGTAGTTAACTGAATCAATCTAATCTCCAACTTTACCCGTTAACGACCACGAAAAAAGCCACAAGATCTTGATGATTGTCTCGCGTGACACCATGTCCGTCATTGTATGTCTTAAAGGTCACTTTCGCACCTAGCGTTTCGAAGTACTCCTTACTTTCCTCCCCCCAATGCGGTGGAATGATATAATCATACGCCCCATGTGAAATAAAGATGTTCAAATGAGCGACTGGGTGCTGTTCATAATCCAACTTAGCATATTACCTGCTAATCGCTTCCCCTGAAATAATCTAACCACAACAAAAGCGATTGCATCTATGATAGATGTAATCGCTTGTTATGTGCCCATGTCATTTCCAACTATCGCCAAGTAATTCACCTAACCCATTTCAACTGTGCTTCATGATCTGATGTCTTTATCGTCAGCATATCAATTAATTTTCGCTGATGCAGCAGGATTTCTTCAAATAGCACATCATTTTCTTTTAATTCTTGAATGTCGATTTTCATTCCATCCGTCGTTTCTCTTACCGCAGCTAATTCATGACGTGATTCTAATATAGCTTGTTTAATTAACGGAATGTCTGCTACATCAGCTTTAGTTGCTAGCATCGAGATGTCTTCCTTGGTTGCCATACTTGAGATGTCTTCCTTGGTTGCCATGTCGTTCTTCATAATTGCCATGTTATTCTTCATATTTGCCATGTCTTGTCGCATTTCTTTCAATTCATTTTTAATTTCAAGTAAAACATTTTCCATTCTTGTCCCTCCTCTCTTATTATTCCAAGTATCTTCTTCATTATTCACTGTCCCTGATAGCAGCAATGAAAACCATAGTCACCAAAACTACCACGTGAGCTTAATCACATAAAGTTACTCAAAAGAAGTCCTTTTAATTATATCACACAAGAACATACGTTTCAATCATGGACAGTTGAAAAGTTGTTATTTCAGATTGCAATGGCAATTGAGTAGATTTCTTTGAAAAAGGAACTTATCTTTTATTTTATTCAGTATCCCAGTCTATATCCTCAAGCCGAACATATTCGCCATTTTTCATCTCTTCCCGAGCCTCATCAATGCTTTTTTGTTCACGTGGAGTTAATTTTGTGAAATCAGGATCCCATTCGCGAACAAGGGTATAAATATATTCGATTGCCAATTTTTGTTTATCTTCTGGTAAAGCCTCGAGTAAATCTATGATTAGTTCTGAATCTATCTCCATATATTTAAAACTCCTTTCTTAAATATTCTATCGATACCATCATATATCATCAGGTCAAAAATATGGTGAATGTTATCGTGATTTAAAGGAATAATGAGATTAACCATCTATCACCAAACTCACTTTTAACCTAAGTTCATTTTGTAATTATTTCTTAAATTTATTGAATAACGGTTCTAAACAATTCGGAATTATGTCTGATTTTTAAATTAGCACCTTAAATTATAAAGTTTTTAAGACCCGATTCGTCTCTAATCCGTTGGTCACGACGAGAATGTTCAATCGTATTTAGCAAAAGCTCAAACTCATGACGTGATTTATTATTTGTATAAATTTTATAATGCAATTCTTGAATTAAATCTTTATCTATTACTCCCCCCAGTGCATCCAAATATTCCTTCTTCATGTAATCAAAATAGAGCTCAACATATTTTTCCATTCCCATTCGCAATCCCTCCGCGATGCCTGCATCCCATGATTCAATACACTTTATCCTATTTTCCAAAATCATACCCCCATTAATATGATAAACATCGAATACATATCTCATTATCCTGTCGAAACACCAAGTATTTCTTCATAAATCATTTTTCAGTCGGCTTCTTCAATAACGCTTGGCATATTAATTAGATAATTCCCGATACCTTCGTAACAAACAATCATGATTATTTAAACTTTCACGATCATTTCTTGCACAAGTAGAATTAATTAAGAGTCGCTTTCGAAGTTCATAATAAAGGCTTTTACAATGATTCCGTCGTTCATCGGTTCTAAATCAAGTTCAGGGAAATGCTCAAACCCCATACTTTCATAAAGAGACAAGGCCTTTTTCATAAAAGAGGCAGTGTGGAGACCAATTTTCGGTTTTTTTTCTTCTTTTGAAACTTTTAAACAATGTTCCACTAAGGCTTTGCCGATTCCTTTACCACGAATCGAAGGATCAACCGAAAGCATACGTATTTCTGGAAACTCTTGAACACTATCGCTCCAATCATAGGCTTGAATAGAAGGTGGAAATAAAACAACACTACCTACGATTCTGTCATCTAGCTCTGTTACGTATATTTTTGCGTTATTTTTCAAATCGTTGTCAGAAATAAGTGTGTTTTTTAATACCTCCCAGTGTTCTTTTGAAACGTATTGTTCATATTCTTTGTAACTTTCTAGCCTAAGGTTTCTAATTGTTTCTATTTCTTCGATTTTCATTTCTCTTATTTTCATTGAATCCATCTCCTTTAATCCGTAATATGTATTGCATTATATGTATACTATAAATATTGATTTTTTAATTTCCAGTACAACAAACAATCATGATTGTTTAAACTTTCACGATAGTTTCTTGCACAGGTACTTTAATCCAAACCCCATTGTCGGATGTTCACTATCCACACGATCATGAACAATCTCAGCTGCCGTTTTCCCAGTTATCGCAAAGTGCATTTTATTTTGAACGAAAGCATAAAATCGCTTTGTTACTTCTGAGCCCGATTGATAATCACTACTACATTGTTCAAATACATCCGCTATTTTTTGATAAGCTCTTCGTTCAGAAGCCCTGATTTCACGAATGCGTTCTAGTAGTTCGTCAAAGTAATCTTTGCCAAAAGGTCTTCCATTTTTCATCATTTCATCATTTCATCATTTAGGACAAACCCTTTTACAATGAACTCTTTTAACGTCTGCGTAGCCCATATTCGAAATTGAGTGGCCTTTTTTGAGTTGACGCGATAGCCAACTGCAATAATGGCATCGAGATTATAAAACTCAATATCTCTTTTGACATCTCTGCCACCTTCATTTTGAACTGTTTCCATTATGGAAACAGTTGAAGACCTCTCAAGTTCTCCAGATTCATAAATATTTTTTAAATGTCTTGAAATCGCCGCTTTCTGTACATCAAACAGCTCTGCCATCGTCTTTTGCGTCATCCAAAAATTTTCATCAGCAAAAAAACGTTGACTGAAATTTTCCCTTCATCCGATTGATAGATAATGATTTTATTTTCTTTTGACAGCTCATCCATCTAAACATCTCCCCTTTCAAAACGTTAGTTTCTACCACACTTTTCTTGAAATGTATAGTTCACTTTTTTCTAGTATGAATCTCTGTTTTCCACTCAATCTTTCTCCTAGCAGATAGAGCTACAAAGAATGTACGTTCTTAATCCTATCCTATCATAAACTATCCTGTTTGCACCAACAAATCAAAGCATTAATTCATCTAACTCCAACCGCAAAAACCCCAGCATCCATTTCTGAATACTAGGGCCTTAAACTATTCTTATAAATCCATCCCACCAGCCATCAACTCCGCCTACTTCTGCAAGTCGGGTGGATAGCCGTACTTGTTCAGCAGTATCGTGGGCATATTAGAGGGTTGTGCTTGGCCCTAGCACCCCAGATAAGTTAAAACAGATTCATCTGCTCTGATACATCCCCTGTCCCATCTGCCATCACATACCCCATCAATTTATAACCTGGTACACGCTTGCCATACATCGCCTTCAAAACAGGAACCTTATCGTCTACATAATCATACACTTGGACTTCCTGCTTTTGATCGTGGTTTCGATGAAGACGACCGACATATTGTTGCAAAGTTCCTTTCCATGAAATTGGCATAGTTAAAAATAAAGTATCCAGTCGGGCATCATCAAATCCTTCGCCAATGTATTTTCCTGTGGAAATGATGAGCCTCTCTTCGCTATCTGGAATCGAGGTTAGCCGTTCAAACTCCTTTTCCCGTTCTTTTTTCGTCATGTTTCCTGCCAGCACAATGATATTTTTGGCGAATCCATGAAACATCTGTTTCATGGATTCTAAGTGCTCCAGACGCTCGGTTAAGATAATCGGGGAACGTCCATCTTCCAATGCGTTTAGTACATCGTCAAAGATTTGAGTATTTCTATTCAAATCCAATGCCAATTCCTCATAAATTTCATGAAACTCCGTTTTCTTCGTCATAAAATCTGTTTCTCTCTTGATTAACCGATGGCCAAACGGGCGAACTTTCGCCTGCGATTTAGCATCGATTGTGGCACGAATTGGACCACATTGCATCGTAATAATTGGATGTAACCCATCTTTTCGTTTGGGCGTAGCTGTTAATCCCAATACGTATTTTGCTCGAATTTGTTGTAACACTTTCTCAAAAGTAACTGCTGAAATAACATGACATTCATCCACAATAACTTGTCCATATTGAGTGATAAAAGACTTTAATTGGCCCCCATAGTTTAAACTTTGGATTGTTGCTACATCTACTTTTCCAGTTATATCGTTTTTCCCTCCACCAATTTGTCCGATTTCTTTTGGGGATATGTTCAAAAATGTTGCAAGTCGTTCCACCCACTGCTTCATTAATTGAGTACGATGGACAATGACTAATGTATTGACCTTTCGCTTGGCTATTACAGCAGTAGCTACAACTGTCTTACCAAAACCAGTAGTTGCCGCAAGCGTACCATGATTGTTCTCAAGTAATGTATTGACGACCTCGTCTTGTGGCATGGATAAATTTCCATGAAAGTCGATGTCAATATTTTCACCGGCATAAGATTGATTTAAAATGTCTAGTTGAATTGATTCATGTTTCAACAAATTTTGTAGCTCTTCTAAACAGCCCCTTGGTAAAACGAGCTCCTTCTGTCCATCATTTGCACATTGAACCAATCGAGGAATCCCATGCGTAGACATTCTTTTCACTTGCGCTTTATAAAACTCAGGATTATTAAACGATGCTACGTTTCCTATTTTTTCTAATAAATCTGAAGGAATCCCTTCCTTACAAATATGAATACCATTTTTTAATTCAACACTAATCTTGTCAGGCCTCAAGAAAGAACGTTCCTCTTTTACGTGATCATGATCACGAAGTATCAAATGAATCTCTTGCTCTGTCATTTTTCGAACAGACGACAGATACATCCATTGGTCAGGATAAGGAATAAAATGCTGGTCGACAAATAAACTATTCCCTAATTGCCCTGGTCCTTTTTGAAGTGGCAATGCAATAAGGTTACCAAATCCTCCTTTCGACAAAACGTCCTGATTCGGAAACAAACGGTCGAATGATGCTAATTGGTGCCCACCATTTCGTTCCTCTGTTTTCGATAAAAGATACATCCCTAGCTTTCTTACAGTCACTGCCATCACATATGAAGTGAAGAAAATCCAGACATGCGCACCATTGCCAGAACGAGATCGTTCAATATTAAAAGGAACATTCAACTTAACGCAGGTTCCCGAGAATAATTTCACATCCACTTTCCATTGATCCCCATCGAAATCAACCGCCAAAAAGGTACAGGTTCCATCCGGTAATATTGGGTAAATTCCAATAGTCTTTTCGCCGTTCAACTGTTCCATTAATACCTGATCAGTCAAGGGAAGCAATTGGCGATGCTGACACTGATTGCATTTAATAAGCGGCTTTTGGCAAATGGGTTTCTGCCATTCCAAGGCGCACGCAGGTGTGTATCCACTTCCGCCACTTTGCGATTCCCAGCGCAATGCATAGACGTCCTTTCGCCCTTTAAATAGACTTTTAAAGAGACTGACTTTCTCTTCTATAGAAGATAGCTTACTCACTATATTTCCAGTAATATAGTTATTCTCTCGATTCATCATCTTCACCAATAATTGTTTCAAATAATGGTTTTCCTGCTGCAGTTTCTCCATTTCATCTTTCATATCAATCCCTCAATTTACATGACGTTTACTGTTACTATATCCTATTTAGTTAGGAAATTATCAATGGAAGGTTTCTTTTATGATGAAATAATAAAACTGACAACCACTACATTGAAGAGGTCGTCAGCTTGCTTTGGTTTATAGTCAGATATTCATTTTAAAACATGAGACAGGCCTATCTTCTAATGTGAATTTTTTTAGTCTACAGAGTTTCAATTCAAAGATGATGTTAGTTAGCAATCAGATCTTTTTCGTAACGCTTTAAAATATACTCAGCCCAATATTGTTCATCAAAATGATGAACATAAAAAATTAATTCCAAATCTAGTTCATCAAATATATATATTGTTCAAAGTTCAATTTCCTTCACTCCCATCACTGTTAAGCATGATATTGCTACTTCTGAGTGCAATGACAATTGAGTAGATTTCTTTGAAAAAGGCTTAATTCCCCGTTAAAACTCATTTGTCCTGAAATATTAGCTTTCTCGCGGAATCGATAACTGGCTCAATCCGATCACAGCAGAAGAAATTGCACCTTTCTTTCATTAGTATCTAACTGCAAAATATCGACTGCTCTACGCAGTTTTTTCGGAGAAACAAGGTAAAGACCTTCGTGTATATGATGAAAAGAAAATTGCGCCTCTGATTGCGCGGATGCCGATGAGCATCAGAGGGATTTTGTATGAATGGACGAGAGGATTTAGATTGCATGGATATTTTGGGAGGAAGGCGGCGGTGATTTATTGACATAAAAGGAACAACTTCCGAAGAGAGGTTCAGATACAAAATCATCCTGAAATTTTGGTAGCGCCTTCTTTTTTCATTGTCAAAATGGTAAACTCAGGATTGCAGCGGCATCTAGCGGATGGACGGTTGGCACTCCCTTGAGAAAGGGGGTGTTTATATGGTGACTTACGCGGCAATGAACATGCTATTTCAATTCGGCATATTCCTCGAGACAGCGGCAACAGCCGTTATTGTGACGATTGCTCTTTGCACCAATAGAAAAAAGTAACCACCCTCCGCTAACGTCCAAGTAAGCAGGGTGATTACTCTTTAGAAACACTCTTCAACTGGCCGACCGCTCTTCTTGCGGTATGTCAGCTGCATTGATCGGACATTTCCTGATGTTCGGTCTTTTTTTATTATATGTTTATTTTACCACACTCATACGAAACAAACACTCATTTGGATTAATTTCAAGGTACCTATCAGATGATTGTCATAGCACCATCGGCTAATCTTTGCTGAAGTGTATTATATTGTCTAATGAATCCTAAATACAGGTATTTAGAAAATAAGTCAAGCCCGATAAAAAATTCTCTACATGGTTTTAATGCTACTATACATACTTTCTAATGTTTTTTTCATATTTGTATTCTTACCACAAAAGAAAAATGGAATATTATTTATCGATGAAATCATTTTGACTTTGTTAAACATGGAGTGGCTATTAAAAGATTCGTTAAAGAAAATCACATCCATGTTGATTAGACAATGTAAATCCCTTCCAAGTTCATCAGGCTCTATGAATTGACAATTGGGAAGATAGGTCTTTAAGTTATTTTGCCAGTTTATATTACCACCAATGATTGCACATGTTTTTTTAATAATATAATTGGCTAATTCATTCTCAGTTAAAACTACTTGTTTTTTCACTGTATTTAACATATTGATTTGCTGTATCAAATTGTTATTTCTATTTTTATAAGCCTCATTTTCTTTAAGTAACATCTCAAATTGTTTTTCTTGTTTTATAAGGTTCTTTTCAGCAACATTTAATTTCCCCAGTACCTCGTCATATTTATTTTCTAAAAATTTGTATTGGTTTCTGCAAATCCCCTGCTCTTCCTCTATATTTTTTTTCTTTTCTAGATATTCGTTTTTCAAATGTTGGAGTTCTGTTAGTGTTTCTTCATGTGAGGTAATAAGAAGATCTTGCTTAGCTAAATTATATTCTTGAATTAGTGAATAATAAATAATATACATGCCAAATAATTCATCAATATTTATTTTTAATTTCATTTCTTCTTTAACAAGAAAACAAAGTGAAAGAATATCTATTAGTATAGGCTGTGTTATAGTAGTAATATTTTGTAAATCTATTGCGTCTATATTATATCTATATAGTAAATTAGCTGCTATATTTATACCCCTAAAAAAATCCAATTCCTCTGACAAGGAATTAAAAGTTTCATTGTCATCTAAAGGTATTCCCCTTGTTTTCGCCATTTGTAATTTAAGAAAATGGTTAATTGCTGTTATAGTATCGTTTAAAGGGAGTTTATAACTCTTTTTGGTAAGGCAAATAGAGCGGTATTGTTCAAGATAATGTCGGGCTTCATTATTTTTATCCAAAAACAAATTACCATTTACAGGAAATAACACTTGTGAAATAGACTCTTTTAACATTCTAATATCAAAATCATCATATTCAATAATCTTATCGAATTTATTGCAAATAAACAGAGCGATACCAAAAATATATGCTGAATTCACAGTTTTATCATGTTCGTTTTTTCTTGTAATTTCAAGATTTTTATCTCTCAATTTATAGAAATTCACTTTTTTGTTGTTTGAAATATATTGAAAAACAAACCTATAACCACTTTTAACCATTTTCATAGTGAAATCTTGGTGTGTATTGAATGCCTTCTCAATCAAATAGATCCCTATGAATTGTTGAATTGCTTTTTGGTTAGAGAATGACCGTTTTTTTATTCTATTATCCATGTAATAGTTCGAGTTTTTATAAGCTAGATAATAAAGTTCCTTATTTTCATTATACTTTTTTGATATATCATTTTGAATATTTTGTCTAGAGCCAACAGCTAATAATATTAACAATTCAAAATCTAAAATTTCTAGCTTCCCTATAAATGATTTAGTATCACTGATTTTTAGTTGACCATTCATGATAAGCATCTCCTTATTATTAAGTCATCCAAGTATAACTTCGATTATTATATGATAGTTTTTCAATTAATAACTTACTTGTGACCGCTAGTTATCATTCCAGGAGTATGGTATACAGTCATGAAATTATCAATCAGACTCCACTATTTTTCTCAACTGCAAAAACCCCAGCATCCATTTCTGAATACCAGGGCCTTAAATCAATCCTATAAAGTTCTAAACTTCCATCCCACCAGCCATCAACTCCGCCTGCTTCACCACAGTCTCCACCGCCAACTTCTGCAAATCAGGTGGATAACCGTACTTCTTCAGCAGCCTTCGAACGGTGATCCTCATCTTGGCTCTCGCGGAATCGCGTAAATTCCAGTAGATACTATTATTTTCTTTGATCGCCTTCGTCAACTCATGCACAATCACTTTCAAGATGTCGTCACCTAATACTTGTTTAACATATCCGTGAATTTTTGCGCCTTTACTAGGTTTGTTCGTTGCACGTTTTTCACTTTGCCTTGCAGCAAACGATTCAATAGCTCGACCGCCAAATTCTTCTGTGGCAATGCTCGTACTTCTTCTAAAAATTCATCGGACAGAATCGAAATGTCAATATTTTCGATACCGAGTGAGGTGTAAATATCAATTACTTCGTCGAAAATAACGGATTTTGAATTGAGCTGGTTTAGCTGCGCGTCGATTTGCGAAGAGGTCTTTTTCGCTCCTTCTATGGGAATCAGTTTTACAATTCCAGCTTTCACTGCTTTGAAAAATCCGATTTCAGCATTCAACTCTTGCGCTTCTGGCTCTGTTGCACACAGTGCGAATGCTTTACCCAATTCCGTAACCACTTGCATAAATCGTTTCTTCTCTTCTTCGCCAAGTCCGATAACAAAATCTATCGTCTGCGTAATGGCTTTCATGCGCGCAGATGGTTTATCGGAATGAAAATCATCGTAGCAATGCTTATACAGCATGTCCTGAATAATCTTGAATTTCTCCAGCATGATATCTACTTCGAGTGACGTATCGAAACCTGTATTGCCGCGGTCACTATCAGTATACTGCTTCAACGCTTCTTTCAAGCGAAAAAACGTAGCACTGCATTCCTTCAACAGGCTTCGAAGCTACGTTTTTTT
Organism: Sporosarcina sp. YIM B06819; assembly: GCF_033485175.1. Taxonomy (NCBI): domain Bacteria; kingdom Bacillati; phylum Bacillota; class Bacilli; order Caryophanales; family Caryophanaceae; genus Sporosarcina; species Sporosarcina sp. YIM B06819. The sequence continues at coordinate 60,089 of NZ_JAWLIQ010000018.1, forward strand.
CTGGTTTCTATTTAATTTATTCATCCACAGAACTAAATCATTTTTACTTACTAGCATGCAACGTTATTGAGTTCCTAAAATTTTAAATCACTATGCAAGATTTATCGATATAAGGTAATGCCATACTTTCTCAATATGTTTTGCTGTGAATAATTCCTTCTTACGCAAATTCCAATTTTGGATTTGTTCTGTCACAAAAGACAAATCCTGTGACTGTTCTGGATTTTGCTTCATCACCCAATGTACGGTTGAAAGCAGTTCCATACCATAAGGAGTTTCAAAACCATGAATGATTTTTTTCACTTTCCTCAAACGCTCAAATGATTCCGGGTCATTTTGAAGAAACTTTACTGCCTTATCAGAGGCTTCTTCTAACAGATAAATATCCGCTCCCCTAGTTCGGTCACCATATCCCCGAATGAAATGACCTTCTATTCTCTGCAATACATGATTCAAATTGTCTGCATAAGGTCCATATTTGTTCTTTTCAAAACGTAACTTCATAGGTTCTCCGACTTCTTGAAGAAAATAAGCCAATTTTTGAATTTCCAAATGGGAAAGGCGATAACCTGGAATTGAATAACTATCCATCAATGATAGGAGCAGTGCACGTCCCTTTGTCATTTGTGGTGGTTTTGTACCAATCTTCATTTGGTCTTGGGGCGGAGCACCTGCCGGAGCATATAAATGAACCTTCACTTGTTCATTTTTAAAGGCCTGCTCAATTTTTGGTAGTACAACACTCCATTCAAGCCCACCGTTTCCACAACCTAGAGGGGGAATCGCAATGGACTGAATGCCTAACTCTTTTACTACTTTAACTAAATCCATTAGTCCAGACTCGATATAGTCTATTTGGGAAGGATCTCTCCAGTGCTTTTTCGTTGGAAAATTAATCACATACTTTGGATTTGTCAATCCATCGACTGCGACAACATGCATACTTCCAACTTCTACAAGTCCCTGTTTACAATCTTTCGCATACGTTTTGAAAACATCGGGAAAAGCCTGTTTGAACTGTAATGCAATTCCTTTTCCCATCACGCCTACTGTATTAACTGTATTGACGTATGCCTCCGACTGATCTTCAAGCAAGTTTCCAGTTAATAAAACAATCATTCCATTCACCTCCTTAGTAATAGAATTGCGGTCGAATATATACGGGTTTATCAATTTGATACAATTGTAAAAGTGCCTCTAGTTCCTCTTTCATTGCTTCATCCTTCACAGCAAAACCGATAAATACGTCTAGTGGAACTTTTCGATGGACAAGAAATTCAGCTTGCCGTCTCCGTTTTCGATCAGGATCGTCTTCAGTATCAGCCCGATACTTTTCCTCCATGATTGCCCAATCAACTTCATCCAAATCATTCAACTGTGCGTAAAATTCGGATAGGAACATAATCGCGTGACCATCAGTAAAAACATACAGTAATCCATTCTGATGTAATATGGCTGTTTTAGTTACAAAGTAAACGATTTCTCGTTGATTAATACCACTATTGAGTATCGAATACAGCATTGGAGAACGTTCAGCAAAATAAAAAGGAACATATTCGTGCAAATCCCCATTTGGTGGTAACGGGACAACAGTTCCTGATCTGCGAAACTGAATATCTGAATTAGCAATATCTCGGTATGAAAGTCCCTTCGCGCCGATCTCTGAATAAGCTAATAACCCCTCATTTTCGAGAATAGAAGGGATGTTCTTAATATGCGTCATATGAAAAAGAAGTTTATTGGTGTCCATATTTCACGTCCAGCCTCTTCAATACTATTTCTCGTCCGCCTTACTATATCTTTCATTTTATCATATGCAACAGACATTTACTCAACAATACGTTAATGCTGCTGTAAACGGTACATTTGTTGATAGTGTTATCTGTCCAAGACTTGATGGCTATACTGTCAATTAGAGTCTATTGAAAGGAAAATCTAATACCATTTACCTATTTACCCCATCCGAAATACCCCAGCATCCATTTCTGAACACCAGGGCCTCAAATCAATCCTATAAAGTTCTAAACTTCCATCCCACCAGCCATCAATTCCGCCTGTTTCACCACGGTATCCACCGCCAACTTCTGCAAATCAGGTGGATAGCCGTACTTCTTCAGCAGTCTCCTAACTGTAATCCTCATCTTGGCTCTCGCGGAATCGCGTAAATTCCAGTCGATGCTCATATTCTCCTTGATTGCTTTCGTCAGTTCATGTGCAATCACTTTCAAGATGTCGTCACCCAATACTTGTTCAGCGGTATCATGTGAGGCTAGCGCATCATAGAAGGCCACTTCTTCTTTGATTAACCCCGATGCTTCGCCTGCTTTATAGGAATCATTCATTTCTTTCGCGAGTGCGATTAGTTCTTCGATGACCTTAGATGTTTCAATCGCACGTTTGTTATATTTATTGATGGCATTGTTCAGCATATCCGTGAACTTTTGTGCCTTTACCAGGTTCGTTCGTTGTACGTTTTTCACTTTTCCTTGCAGCAAACGGTTTAAAAGCTCGACTGCCAAATTTTTCTGGGGCAAGGCTCGTACTTCATCTAAAAACTCATCGGACAGAATCGAAATGTCAGGATTTTCGATACCTAGTGATGTATAAATATCAATCACTTCATCAGAAATGACAGATTTTGAAATAAGCTGGTTTAGCTGTGCGTCGATTTGCGAAGAGGTCTTTTTCGCCCCTTCTACAGGAATTAGTTTCACAATACCTGCCTTCACCGCTTTGAAAAAGCCGATTTCAGCATTCAACTCTTGTGCTAACCCACCTGGCTTATCCCTAAATACCCGGTTGACTCGTGCAATGGCCCGCATCAGGTTCTGTCCGCGCAAGAGGGGTTCAATATACATAGTACTCATTGAAGGCACTTTATGTCGGTATCTGGCACCTTTTTCAAAGCTAGAGCTTTAAATTAAGTATTATGAAGCTCAAAATGGACATACTACTTGTCTCCAAACCACCTATAACGATATCTCTATTTTTCTGATACGGGTCCATATACATGGTATAATCCCCTTAGTACTAGCTATACTTTTCACCAAATCATCAAAAATCCCGGAGGTGATAGAATGCATCCAATCCCGTTAAACCATAAAGTTTCAAATCTCATTCAATATATAAGTGAGTTGGCACAGCTTAAAAACAAGCCCATCTACTCGCATAAAAACTATGAAGACGTTCTTTGGGTTGATCGCATACCACTAGAGAAAGAATGCCTTGATGCGTTTAGAAATGATTCCGATAACTGGTTATATGTAAAAAAACCGACATTCCCTACTTTACCGGTTGTTCCAAATGAAATTCAAGAGTGGATTATTATCGACTCGAACCGCGGTACAATATCTGTTAATAAAAGTATCGTTGTTAAGTTAGATACTACGGATGAAGGTGAACAAGTCACTGAAGAGATTTCCCTCAAAGACTCACCACATATCGAAAAGGAAATCAAACAATTTCAAGATGGTCTCTGGAAATCCTATCGAGAAGAATATGAGCGTGTTAACGGCATTCAATCGCTATACGACCAACTCTATAAAATTCACCAAGAGTTACACAACAATTCCGAGCTACTTGAACTTGTGGTGAGCGTTGGTTTACTGCAATGGAAGCAAGATGATAAAAATACAGTCGAAAGACACTTACTCACTTCAGAGGTAGAATTGCAATTCAATAAAGAGCGTGCAGAAATGACAATCGTTCCTTCTTCCAAGGGGATTCATTTTGAATTTGAAGAAGATATGCTACTTGTAGAAGACCGACTTTCTGGGGACGATAATAAAGAAATACAGTCTTTGCTGAATGCGTATCATCAAGAAAATACGATTGGCGAAAACTTCCCTACACTACTCACTCACATAGTCAATGCGCTCGATTCGCGTGGTACATACATGGATGCAATTGACATTCCAAGCAGTTCGCCTGGAGGGCCACTCATTTCTTTATCACCTGCGTTTATTTTAAGAAAAAAGTCACAAAAGAGCTTTCAATTTGCTTGTGATACAGCCGTCGAACAACTGAAGGAAATGGATGATTCGTCTGTTCCAGAAAATATGGTTAATATGTTTGGGCGGTTGGTCAACGCCGAAGATGAAAATCAAATAGATGACACGGTATTTCATCCAGCTCCAGAATTTTATTTCCCATTAGCCTCTAATGAAGAACAAAGCAGAATTATTTCAACACTCAACAACAAGAGCAGTGTACTTGTTCAAGGACCTCCCGGCACTGGTAAAACACATACCATCGCCAATTTAACGTCACATTTGCTGGCGACTGGGCAGCGTGTATTGATCACAAGCCAAACAGCGAAAGCCTTAAGTGTATTAAAGAGTAAACTTCCTAAAGAACTTCAAAATCTTTCAGTTAGCCTACTCGACGGCAATTCCGCTTCCATGAAAGACTTGGAAAAAGTCGTTTCCACCATTTCGGTCAATAAAGAACGGTTTGATCTTATTGAAATGGCTTCAATGATCGAAAAGAAAGAAACTACACTAAAGAGACTAAAAGAAGAGTTGAATAAAACGAAAACAGAACTCATGGAAGTCCGTGAAACGGAGACGTATATCCATACATTTTTCCCACCCTATTCTGGGACTGCCCAACAGATTGCTATCCAATTGAACGCGGATGCAGCGCTATATGACTGGTATACGACACCTGTCAATAGCGACACAGCCGATTCGTATCGATTCAAGGAAAAGGAACTCGTTTCCCGTTTTATTGAATTAAAGAATACGAATATGGAAGTACCAGTAGGCTATGATCAATTTGACTACCCTGCCCTATCTATCGATGTGAATCACATTGTTCAGGATATGAAAGAGGAATTAAACCTAAAATCGCAATATGAATCGTTGGCTGGAAATGAAGTATCTGAACTTCAAAGATATCTAGCAGGTCTTTCGGATAATGAGACGACAACACTTCAGGCATCACTATCCCGTTATAATGATTTGTTAAAATCACTTCTATTCAATACATATCCTAAGCTAAAAAAAGTCATCCAGGATATATTCGAAAATCGGAGTCATCTGTGGGATAAAATTCAACAGGATCTAACTGAGCACTTAGCTGTAATTGATGAAGTAAAAAATGATTTTGATCTGAATCTTGTTTCAGTTGACGATATTTCAACAGCCTCTTTAAAAAAGATGGCGGAAGACTTAGCCTTACATTTTGCAGATGGTGGTACGATGGGTAACTTCCTCATTCAGCCCAAAATTGTCAAGCAATATAAGCCTACTTTGCAAAAGGTCACTTACAACGGCTTACCGATTAAATCTGAAGAAGACGTCAAGAAAATACATGCCTATGCACGTACACAGTATGCCTATGAAAATATAGAAAAATTAGTCGTTCCACATCTTCTGGAGGAAAAACCATTTGTCGAAGACCTGGCCTTTACTGAATATGAAACGATCTTATCCCAATTAAATGAAGCACTACAGATTCAACAATGGAGATCTACCGTATTAAGCGATGTCACTAGTCTCACTGCTGATATTTTTAACGAACAACTAGTCCATTCATTGAAAGCCAATATTGAACTGTTCTTTGTTAAGAAGGCACTACAGCAAAATTCTGAACAACAACGTGTTGCGACGGCAACTATTGAAAATGGACTGACTGAAAAGGTACATCCACTGTACTCAGAGATCATTGCAGCTTTGAATGAACGCAAAATTGAAGACTTACAAGCTCTTTGGCCACAATATGAGCATTTTCAACAGGTGATGAATCGCGACAATACCGTTAAGTCAATTGCCGCTGAGATTGCCAACGCATCTCCAGTACTGTTGGAACAGCTAGAATCGACCTCTCAACAGCCGATGTGGACTCAACGGCTAGCCATTTGGGAGAAGGCTCAATATTGGAAGCAACAAAAAAATTGGCTGTATGATTTTTCACGAATAGACGAAGCAGCTCTTTCAGCAAAATTTGATCAGCTTGAAAAAGAAATCGGCGAAACTATTACTGAAATTGGTACAGCAAAAGCATGGATTAGCATGTTGAGTACCATGACTGATTCCCAATCTAGACATTTGAAAGCATGGGCCCGTTCCGTCAAAAACATTGGGAAAGGCACTGGAAAAAATACTCCACGTTATATCGCAGAAGCTCAAATGCATATGGAACAATGTAAAGATGCCATCCCAGCTTGGATTATGCCACTTAACCGGGTGTTCGAAAACTTTGAAATCCGTCCTGGCCTTTTCGACATCGTCATTGTCGATGAAGCGAGTCAATCTTGGCATGATGCCCTACTGCTCAAATATCTGGCAAAGAAAATGATCATTGTCGGGGATGATAAACAGATTAGTCCGAGTATCATTGGTATCCAAGTGGATGATATTCATAAATTGACGAACAAATACCTAAAACCAGTCGGGTTTGAATTTGCAGATTCGCTAAATGAAAAAAATTCGTTTTTCGATGTAGCTTACATTATGTTCAAAGAAACCATCACACTTCGCGAACATTTTAGATGTATGCCAGAAATCATTGGCTTTTCCAACCGGATTTCATACCCAAATAGTCCGTTGATTCCATTAAGGCAATACCCTGCCAATCGATTGGAGCCCATTATATCAAGGTATTTACCGCATGGTGTCCGTGAAGGTACCTCCCAAACTGCCTCCAATGAAGTGGAAGCAGATGCAATCGTTAAAGAAATCCAGAATTGCATCAACAATCCGCAATACGCTGGAAAAACAATCGGGGTTATCTCACTACTTGGTAATAACCAAGCGAAACTCATTCAGAATAAACTAATCGCCGTACTCGGTGCAGAACTGATGGAAGAGCGCAAAATCATTTGTGGGGATGCATATGCATTCCAAGGAGATGAACGTGATGTCATTTTCCTATCAATGGTAGCTTCGTTAGGTGAAACAAGATTGACAGCACAGGTTGCTGATTCCGCTAGACAACGTTACAACGTCGCCGTCAGCCGTGCCAAAGATCAGCTTTGGGTCATGCACTCTATCTCGATGAATGATATCACTAACCATGATTGCTTACGTTTCCAGCTACTCACATACATTGCTAATCCTTTAAAAGAAGAAACAGAGGCGAATCGTCTAAAATGCGAGAGTAAATTCGAGGAAAGTGTATTTGATGCCATCGTGGCAAAAGGATACCGAGTCATCCCACAATACGAAGTAGCTGGTTTTAGAATGGATCTTGTCGTACAGGGCGAACAATCGAAACTTGTCGTAGAATGTGACGGCGACTATTGGCATACATCCGTAGAAGACCGAGAACGGGATTTCCTACGGGAACGTTTATTGCAAAGAGCTGGCTGGAAATTCTGGCGGGTACTCGGTAGCACCTATTACAATAACCCAGAAAAAGCGCTTGAGAGTTTATGGGCTATGCTTGATGAGATGAATATTAGGCCGTATGATGAATGGGCTAATTCTGCACGGACAGCTGCTGTTGAATACACACGTCCGGTGGTAGATGATGTTCTAGTTACGCCGATAAGTCAGAATCCTTCACCTATCGTCTCGAGTGTAACTACACAACAACCGTACGAAGAACAAGTTGACCAACCTTCATTTGTTGCTACTGATGAATCAATTGCAGTCGTAAACAAGGTCATTACAGAAACAGCACAAATAAAGCCAGCTGATAATCCAATCGCCATAGTACTAGTAAAATTGGATGAGCTTGGACTCGAAATAGTCGACAATCGTCATAAATCGGAAACACTTTACGTGATTGGTGGCAAAGAGTTAGAACAAATGTTATATGCTTATCGTGATCAAGGAATCGCTTTTAGTAGGATGATGAATGGGAACAAAAGTACAGGTTTTCGGCCTGCTTGGTATGCTAAAATAAAAGCGTGAAAAAAAGAGCAATTTACAAGTCGTAAAGGCTTGTCGATTGCTCTTTTTAAATTATTCAAGTTCCCCCAACTTCAGCAAACTATCTTTCAATACCTGCAACTCACTCAACGTGTACGTCGAACCTTTCCCCATCTTCTTATGATCCTCCGACCAATCACGGATATCATAGACGGGATCCCGGTCATTCCAGCTAATCAGATTCAATTCTTTCTTCCATCCTTTATTACCTTCCGATAAAACCGAGATTGTTTTAATAATGTCAAATTTGATTTCAGCCATGGTGATCACCTCTTTTTCCGTTCAATATTTAACCTTCTCTTTAAACTCCTCATAACTATCCGAAACCCTGTAAGCGACCTCCGATTGCAATGCCTCGAAATGCTTCTCTCCACATTTGATTTTGGCACTTTCTCTTAAGCGTAAGCCATCTAACTCGATTGTACCTTTTGTTTCAATGACAAAATAGAGTTTTTCTACACCATCTTTGTCCAACAATATCGCCCAGTCAGGGTTGTAATTGCCAAGTGGCGTTTCGATGATAAACGACGAAGGTAATTTGACATATAGCTTGACGTCCTCGTCTTTATCAAGATCTTCTGCAAATGATTTTTCAACAATAGAATCATATTGAATATAATTGTAGAGAGACTTGTCCCCCGAAACTTCTAGTGCATTATTTTTCAGGTAGCCAATCAGTTCCTGTTCCTCGAAGAGTGTTTGGGAGAAGTATTCATGTTCTCCTATTTTCTCATACTTGATGCCGTCAACAATCATATTTTGTTTCTCTTTATTGATGATTTTCACGACTGCTTCCATAAATGCCTGCGGATTCTTTTTGAAATCATCTAAACGGCCAGACCCCACTAAGATATCGATTAAAGTTTTCCGTTTTAAGGTTGTATAATCTTGGAGGTAACGAAGAATATCCGGCATTTTTCGTTTCTCGTCTTCCAGTTCAATAACCCTGAAGCCTTTACCTTCTCCAGTCACACCTTTTCTTTCTGTATGAATATCCGCTTTTTCAGTGCGAATTTTCCGAGCTGAAACCTGGTCCATTTTCTTAATCTTGTCAACGGATTTTTCGATTAATTTCTCTGAATCGAGTGATACGGAATAAGTCGTTTTATACTTAATCCGGTTCCATAAATCATTGAATTCATCTGTTAGCAATACTTGTTTATTCAACTGAAGCTCCACACGGTCATCTTTTTTGAAGATAGGCAGCTTTTTAAAGGCCTTGCCAATAATTTCAGTTATTCCATACTGCAACTCAAGAAATTCAACGGGAACTTCAAAGCTTTCTTCAGTGATTTCCTCTTTCAGCTTGTCTTTAATCTCTCCACTTTTTGAAATGTAACTTTCTTTCACTAAATAAGCATACACTTCCGCGGATCTTTCATAACCAATCTCTTTTTCTTCACCTGTTTCTTCATCAGCGACAGTCAGTGTTGCAAATACATGTTCTTCGATGAAACCGAATTTCACGCCAGTCTCTTCTTCCATCTCTTTTTGAAGACTTTCAGCAAAGTCATGGTAAGATTCGTTGGCAATCACCGTTAAAATATTCAAATTTTTATCGTATTGGCGTTTGCCATCCTGATTGACCGGCAATCTTAATCCACGACCAATTTTTTGTCGTTTTGTAAAGGGATCTTTTGATTCGACGAGCGTACAAATTTGAAAAACGTTTGGGTTGTCCCAGCCTTCTTTCAATGCAGAATGAGAAAAGATAAAGCGTAATGGTGTTTCAAAACTTAACAGCTTTTCTTTTTCTTTCATGATTAATTCAAATGTAGATTCATCGTCTTTGTTACTTCGAAGTTCACCAGACTTTGAAATGGAACTATTCTTGTACTGCCCCTTTTTGTCTTTTGAGAAATAGCCATCATGTACTTCTGATGCAGATTGTTTCGCAATATACTTATCCTCTTCAAACAATGTATGATACTTAGGAAGTTTAATAAGTTCGCTATACTCTTCTTCAAAAATAAGCGCATATTTCCCTTTTTCGGACTGTGAACCTTCGGGATAAAGACGGTAATTCTCCACTCTATCAATAAAGAACAGACTTAACACTTTGATACCTTTATGAATAAGTGACAATTCTTTATCCAAATGTGTGCGTATCGATTCTCTAATTTGCAACCGTTTAAGTTGCTCATCATCGAGTCCACCAATGACACCGCCGATTTTCAGATACTTGCCATTCGAGAACTCTATCGATTCATTTCCAGGCTCTGCATTTATTCCTTCCAGAATATATCCTTTATATAATTCGCGTTCTCCAGATATTGTGAATAAGTTATTTTTGCTACCCGGATTAATTTCCTTCACAACACGCTTTACTGTACCATTCTTTTTCTGTTCGTCGATTTCGACTTTTGCCTTATAGCCGCCTGCATTAGAAACGCTGACCAACTTAAGATATGGATCATTATGATCGTCTTCTGATGTGACAGATAACACTTCAATCTTCTTTACAAGGTCCTGCTCATATGCATCCACCGGATCTAGTTTATAGACGAGATTATACGTTTCTTTATGCGTTGCCGAGAAGCGTAGCTTGTATAAAGGGTTGAGTGATTCAATCGCTTTTTTCGCTGTAGCTGTATTATCTACACTTTGTGGTTCGTTAATGATGACAATTGGATTTGTTTCTTGGATGAATTGAATCGGCCTCATACCATTCATCGTGTCACGCTCACGGTGAATTAGATTCGCTTTCGTTTCCTTTTCAGGATCGTCAAAACTTTTACGGAATGCGTCAATATTAATAATCATCACTTCAATATTGGTACTCGTCGCAAAATCACGTACTTGCTCCAAGTTAGAAGAATCATATTTGAAGTAATGACAGCTTTGTCCTGGATATTCGTCTTTGAAATGTGTCTCTGTCATTTGAAGGGATTTGTACACCCCTTCTCTGATAGCAACACTTGGAACGACGATGATAAATTTCGTAAAACCGTATAATTTATTTAGTTCGAAAACGGATCGAGTATAGACATAGGTCTTCCCAGTACCAGTCTCCATCTCAACGGTAAAGTTCCAATCTTGAATGTCATTACTTAACTTTAAAAAATTAGCTTTCTGGACTTTCTGTACGTTTTCAAGTACATCGAGTGCAGATAGTTCTAAGTTATTACGTACGCCAAGGGAAGTAACTTCTGAACCGACAATATTCCCCATGCTCACTGTAAAGTTTGAAACGTTGCTTGACTGCCCTTTGAACAAATCGGTAATCGATTGGACGGCATCATGCTGATATTGCTGCTTATCAAATTTGATTTTCATATGTTATGCCCTCCTTAGATGACCCGAATGTCCTGAACACCATTTCGTTTCAAAATCTGCTCCGCATTAATTTTCACTTCATCTGACTCAAAGCCATTGTCTAAAAATACCATGCGTTCACAATCAGGATAGTTCGAAACAAGTTGTTCAATATCTTTAGTCGATAAGTTCTGTTCAAGACAGACAACAAGATAGCCCATACCTACAGAAAACGCTGTAACATTTCCAACTTTCTCTTCTTCAATTGGAACTGTCAAATCAAGTCCATACTTCAACAAGATTTCATATAGCACATCCTCTTGCGAACTTCCTTCTTTTACAGCTCCTTCAAAGAAAAGAAGATGGTCTTCGATATTTTCTGCTTCCTCATCCCAGATTTTCAAGTTTGTTTCGTCCAGTTTGAATACCTTGAAGCCTACATCAATATTTTCGATTCCTTCCTTGGCTTTGTTGTCTTCTTTGATTTTCTGCCCCGCACGACGGATTCGTTCTTTGCCAATTTCGCATATATTTTTGTAGCCGGCTTTATATGCTGTTGAATTATCATTAACAATTTCCGGAAGTTGGACTAGGATGGATTTTCGATTCCCTTGATCTTCCACGTTTAGTGATATTAGAGCATGAGCTAAAGTTGCCGAACCTGAGAAAAAGTCTAAAACTATATCATCCTTTTTAACGTTACCTATCGTAGCTAAAAGCTTTATAAGTTTTATTGGTTTCGGTGTATCAAATACATTTTCTTCAATTATTTCTTTCAATTCATATTTTGCTACTTTATTATCATCTGCTTTATCTCTTGGCAACCAAGTTTCCGGTGTTATCCCTTGTTTTACCTCTGATAAAAATCTTTTTTCCATGGGACGCCCAGTATCAGATTTACCAAATGTAATTCGATTATCAGTTAACAACTCCAGCAATCTTAATTCATTTACTACCCACGCCCTACTAGCCGGGGGATAAAAAACATCTCCTTTAGGTCCTTTTATTGGGTAATCGCCACTTTTACTATAAGTTCTAGCGGATAGATCACTTGCTCTCCATGGTCCCCTTGGATCATTATCGGGATTAGAAAAAGCCGAAGTTTGCTTTTCATTTCGCGGTATTAGTCCCGGAGTCCAATCTGGAAAACATTTCGCATAACACAATATATACTCATGGGTATCCGATATACTATTAGAATCGTTTGCTGGACCGTATTTTTTTTGCCAAACTAAGTTTGCGACAAAATTCATTTCCCCGAATACCTCATCACAAATTTTCTTCAAGTTCGTTTGTTCATTGTCATCAATACTAATAAAAATAACCCCATCGTCTTTCAATAAACTTTTCGCTAATTTCAATCTCGGATACATCATATTCAACCAATCTGTATGATAACGTCCATTTGTTTCGGCGTTTGATTTATAACTTTCATCCATCGTTTCTTTATAGTTTTTCACATTATCATGAAAATTATCTTTATACACAAAATCTTTCCCTGTATTATAAGGCGGATCAATATAAATCATTTTCACTTTGTTCCGATAAGAATTCTGAAGGAGCCTCAGAACTTCAAGGTTATCCCCTTCTATGTACAAATTCTGCGTCGTATCCCAGTCAACACTTTCTTCTTTGCAAGGACGCAGTGTTCCAGTCGATTGTTTTTGTGCCATTTGAATAGCTTCTGTTTTTCCATTCCATGTGAATTCATAGCGTTCTTTCTCAGTTTCAATATGCTCACCGAGTGTTAGCTGCAATTTTTCAAAATCAATCTTCTCTTCCGTAAACACTTCTGGAAATAGTTGCTTCAGTTTTCCGATATTATCTTGTACAACATCTATTGTCTTACCATCTAACTTCTCCATTTATCTTATCTCCTTTAATTCTTCAATCTCTTTTTTCATTTGCTGTTCACTACGTTTTAATTTCATATGCCAGTCCATTTTTTCATTAAATTCAATGGCTTTCTTTTGCTCTCTTGTATAACCAAGAATTTCATTTTCAAGGTCTTCGATAAAATTTATATTTTGTAGTATCTGTTCTCTATTTACAGTGGATTCGAGATACGTTCCTACGAATTGAATTGCATGTGACAATTGGATATTGTTATGAATCCAGTCATATCGTTTGTATAAGTCGCTAAAGGGCAACTTGCTAAAAACTGTTGCATCTAACAGTTTTTCGTATCCATCTCCGTCTGTTAAATTGAATGGTTCGGTTGATTTTATTAGTTCACTGACAACCTTTGAGTCATCCTGCAAATTCAATCGCTTATGGCAAGTACTTAGAACAAGCTTTTCTCCTGGCAATCCAATGATTAGGAACACTGGATTTGGGAATATTGCATGGAACAGCTTGATCAGCTGCTCCACTTTTGTCGTTGAACGCAATTGAACGTACAAGCAAAGTATTTCTTCATAGCGGTACTGCTCGGACCTAAATGCAGGTATATTGGTGCTTTGTTCATTCAAAACAGCTAAAATGTATATTCGTTCAATTTCAGATGTTAAGTAGTCTTTTTCTTTCGAGGTCAATCCACCAGATTGTGCAATTGTATCTTTGGCTAGAATCTTATTAATGATAGATTTCCTAGGGAACTCGAATCTTTTAATCAATTCATCTTTCATGTCCTACACCTACTTAATTATTAAAAATGAAATGACTTCAAAATCATCTGTTGATGCTGCTACGTTTTGTAAAAGGGCTGATTGCCCCAATGAAAATAGGGAAGTCATACCTGTTTCTTCCACAACACCAAGTACGAATTCGGAGGCTTTTTTCAAAAGGCCTGTATATGGGGTCATATCTTCTTGAAAATTCGTTTCTTCATTAAATAGGGTAACTAGGTCTGTAAGGATACTTCTTTGTCCTTGGCAAGCTTTCCTAAAGAGATCCAATATCTGTTTCGTTTTGCTATGCCCTAGTTTTATGGTTCCATTTGGATTCATGTAGACCAGGAAAAATGGATACAGTGCGCTTTTCTCGTCTATTTTGTTACTTTCTTGTGTATGTCTTAAACAGAAAATGATTCCCTCTTCTTGGAATTCCTCTGGTAGCATTTCTTTATTGGCGATAGCGAACAAACTACGCTGCGCATTCGTCACTTCACCTTTATTCACTTCCATATAATCAATTAAGTCCATCTTGAAATCATTTAAGGTAAGATCCGTGATTGAAATGCTGCCTGATATATCTTCAAGATCAATGACCGTTTCTTGAAGTTGTTTCAATTGTTTTGCACGATATTCGAGATCATTCATTTTCTGACCCGTTGACTCATCAATGACATTTTCTTCACCAGTAGCGGAAATATCGAGTAAAATCATTCGCCCACTGACTCGCGCTTCTAGGCTGATATATTCTTCTAGTTCCATATTCGGCCAGAAGTTTACGAGTTGAATAACATCATTTTTGGAACCTAACCGATCCACACGTCCGAAACGCTGAATGATACGAACTGGGTTCCAATGAATATCGTAGTTGACAAGAAAATCGCAGTCTTGTAGGTTTTGTCCTTCTGAAATACAATCCGTTGCAATGAGTAAGTCAATTTCAGCCGTTGTGCCATCATCGATTTTATTGCGCTCTTTTGACAGCGGTGAAAAATGGGTCAAAACAGCATTCAATTCGGGTCGGAATTTTGGAATTGTCGTTTTATTACTACCTGAACCAACAACGAGCGCAGTTTCAAGACCATGCTCTTCTTTCAGCCAAGTCGATAGATGTTCATAGAGATAAGTAGCCGTATCTGCAAACGCTGTAAATACTAATACTTTCTTATTGGCTGGATTTAAAGGATTTTTAATCTTATCGGTTATCGCCTTTTTTAAATGGTTAAGCTTTGCATCACGTTCTTCTGTTATTTTTGCTGTTTCAATAAGTAAACCTTCTAATATTTTCTGGTCACTTTTTAAATCTTGTAGCCATTTAATACGGTCCACATCTTGTAAAAGCACCTTGACTTTGGACCCAATCAATTGGTCATCAAAGTCATCATCCTCAAAATTGATATCTTGTATAGACACATCTGTTTTAGCATTACTTTTTTGCGATTCTAACTTTACGACCAAGTCGTCAATCCGCTTTAATAGGCTGGATACCGTAAATCCGAATGAACTAATTGAACTTTCCATTCGCTTCAACATATTGACACGCATGAGATGAATTAAGCTCGATTCCCTATCTATTTGTTTAAAAACAGAACCGCCCTTTACTTGCATATCGTACTTCTGGCTATACGCTTCTTGTTTATCGGGAAGTACATACTTTAACGGTGCATATGCGCTTAAATTCAAACGATTGATAATCCGATTAACCTCACTAATTTTTGGGAAAGTCTCTTCTTCATCAATTTCCGCTTTAATATTAATGGGCTTTAGTCTGTCAGGGAATTTCCCGATTTCGCTCATATTGTAATACTTTTCAATATGTTTTCTTGAACGAGCGATCGTAAGCGTGTCTAACAGTCTAAAATAATCAAAGTTCAACATTTCTAATAAGCTTTCTGATGTCCGTTCCTTTTCACTAAATTTTAACCATCTATTAAAAATAGTTTGTGCGTTACGCAGTGTAGAATTGATACTGTCAATCCCTGTATCTTTCAACGCATCATCTTTACCTTCGGTGATGAACGCCACTTGGTTTTTCAAATCATTCATCTTGTTATTTACCGGTGTTGCTGACAACATAAGTACTTTTGTTTTTACACCAGACTGAATAATGTCTTTCATTAAACGTGAGTAGCGGGTTTCACGGTCTTTGCGGGTTGAGTTATTTCTAAAGTTATGTGATTCATCAATTACAACGAGATCATAATTTGCCCAGTTGATAGTAGAAAGATTTATGTCCCCGGAAATCCCTTCATATCTACTCAAATCGGTATGGTTCAGAACATCGTAGTTAAATCGATCTGCGTTCAAGCTATTTCGTCTGTCATTTTGCGTATAGACAAGCCAGTTCTCACGTAGTTTTTTGGGACAAAGTACGAGAACACGATCATTTCTTAATTCGTAATATTTAATGACCGCAAGTCCTTCAAATGTTTTCCCTAGACCTACACTGTCTGCGATGATGCAGCCATTGTATTTTTCAAGCTTGTCAATTGCCCCTACAACACCGTCTTTTTGAAACTTATAAAGCTTGTTCCAGATGACAGTATCTTTAAAACCTGTTTTCTCCTTAATGATTTCATCTTCCGAAAACTCTTCTACATATTCTTTGAAAATGTTATAGAGTGTGACGAAATAGAGAAATTCAGGTGTTTGGTCACGATAGAGAAGCTCAAGTCGTTTTAACAACACTTCCTTTATTGGCTCGATTTTGTTAGGGTCTTCCCATATTTCATCGAACCATTTTATGAAATCTTGTGTTTCAGATGTAGCTGTATTCATATGTAATGCGGGGGAACTGACAAAACCAAGTCCTTCAGCTGTGAAGCTTGAATTTCCTTGAATTGCGGCTCCTTCATTTTTTCTGTTTTGGGAAATGTAAACGTTCAATGCAGGCGAAGGTTCTACCATTGCTTTTACGTCTACCTTATTTTTGATCCAGTCGGCACATTCTTTGGCGATTTTAGCTTGGTTCAAATTGTTCCTTAGAAAGTATTCTTGTTGTGTACCAGACAACATGCTCTCTCTTTGTCTTGTGCCTTTGCCAGTATGTTCTTTTGCCTGTGTGAATGCTGGCTCTGAAAGTAGCAACCTAACAGACTCGATATCATTCAATTCTCTTTTCAAAAAGTCATAGGCATGAATACTAAATAACGAAGCCATGATGGATACTTTATAGCCTTTTTTCAAGTAAGGACTAACTGCATCACCGACAGTTCCGTTGCTTTTATTATCAAGCATTGTTCCAATCATTAGATTCACTCCATCTGTAGTAGGCATATGAAGGCCTTTTCTTTTTCGCCGCTTATAAATATTACATACAAAATCTCCTTAATGTACATTATAACGTATATTATAATATTATTGTCCGTTTTAACTGATAATCATTTCCCAATAAATTCTTTACCCTTTAATCAAGGGGTGATTGACAATGGCAGCGAGTTCAGAGCTCATCAAACTGGTGGGTGAACAATTGAAATTTATTCGAGAAGAAAAGGGGTTCAAGCAAGAGAAGTTGGCAGAAATGGCGGGCATTGCACACGCCCGTATTTCGGAGATTGAGACTTTTAAAAGTAATCCGACATTAGAAACACTGGACAAAATTATAGATGCACTAGACATTTCGCCGTTGGAGTTTTTCCACTATCAGAGGCTAAATACTGCCAACGATATCTCGAACAAAAAGCTCTTAATCGATATCCATCGAAGCATTTTATTGGAACGTGACCTTGGTGAGATTAAGTATGTGGTGAATACGACTAAAGAGTTTTTGGAGACGATGGATAAGAAATAGAAAAGTGCCAAGCAGACATCCAAATTAAATAACTGGATGTTTGCTTGGCACTTCTTGATTCACTTTAGTATTTTTTCCCCTATATATCATGGTACATTTGCCACAGGAAATCCCACGATACTTTTATATTTTGCAAATATCGTAGGAAGGATACTATTGGATGCAGTCCAACAAAATTGTGGTGAGTGCTTGATTGGTCAATTCAAAATACATTTTTTTACCTCCTTCTCAGATTCCCCATTTTATGCAAGTGTAGTTTGGAAGCACTTCCCCTTCAACTGCTCAAACAACTTCTCTACAGTCCCAATCCCAACATTCTCATACTTCGCAAGAATTACCAGTTCCTTTGGCAACTGCCCAACCGTCTTAATCTGATCCTCATTCAGTTGTCTCAATAAGCTTGGACTACCTGTAAACTCCTCCGCAGTAAATGGAATTCCAGAAAGTTCTTCTGTGACGACAATATGGTCTGCTTTATAGAAAAAAAACAATTCACCTGGACGCTCGACTAGAAGCTTTCTTCTAATTTTTTCTTCTTCAATATAGTTCTTCAATTCTTCGAACAAATTCTCTTCGTTCTTTTCATTAAAGCGTTTTACATGCTTGTGCAGACCTTCCAAATCATTCGGTAACTCACTCATAATCCGTGCTTGTTGTTCTGCACCTAATCTAATAAGAAACGTCTCAGATTTCTCAAATCGCTGTGGCAATAAAAACGCATCACGTAAAAAGTATGGAACATCGAGTGTTTGTCCCTTATATGTAAGTGTTCGGATTGTTGTAAAACCGGGTTGTTCAGGTTCTGCTGGTCTACTCGCTACAATAGTTGCTGCAGTTTCTTGATGTACCGGCTCTTCATTGGGCTTCTGAACAGAGGCTATTAAGAGTTCTTCAAGTGATTTGAGCCGAACTTCGAGTTCAGTGATATCATAAGCTCTTTCTGTTCGAAGCGTTGGATCTTGATAATCCGGAACAGTAAAATCTAATGGACCATACACTTCGACGTACCATTTGACAATTACATAGACGGATTCCCATGACAATAATGCTTCTGAATAGCGAAACATTCGGGCATCATGGGCTGCTTTATTACCAATTTGTCGAACATGATGAAGTGCGTCACGTACTTCAGCTGTTAAATAGCCTTTTTCATTGAGCAAATCAAGTCGTTCCTTTAAATTTGTCCATGGCTCGTCGGGAAGCTTTTCTTTCAGAATCACTTGTTGCAATATGTTTTCAACAAATACTCTTGCATGCGTAAGCATTGTACGCGGACTGGTAAATATACTGTTTTCAAGTTCACGGGCAACGTAGGCAAGTTCTTTAGATATGGGTTCTAGAAATTTATAGAAGTATGATTGATTGTCCATATGATATTTCCCCCAGTGATATGAATTTTTCTTTGTAATCTTATGTTATCATAACCCGATTACATAGACTAATTCCCTAATTCTCCAATCCAAGACTAACATACCAGCATATTTCAGATACCATCAATAACACTGGAGCGTAAACTTCACCTTCTCAAACTGCTTATCCTGCAAGTCATGTTTATCGATACAAAAGTAAAGAATCCCAACATCGCCCCACATGACATCTAACTTTTCATCGCTGTCCATTTGAAAAAGTAATACCATATCATTAGCCTCATTTGCTAGTTCTTTAACCATTCCGATTGAGGAAGCTGCGATTTTCAATAGATTCTCTTTTTTATGGACAAGATCATGTTCTTTCAATAACTGATCGATAGCTTGTGCTCCTTTACTGTTTGTTAACCGTTCATCCTTGCTTCATATACCCAATCCCGTATATCAAACTTCTGAAGTAAAACGACCTTCCCCTCACTAACTAATTGTTCCAAATATAGGACACAAAGAGGATACAGTTTCGAACGACCTGTTAAAAAACGCGCTGAATAGTGTCCAGCCTTGTGCAACTCCTCTGTGATGACCATCGCGCTGCCAATACCACTTTGTAGCATTCCTTCTACAAATGCTTTTTCGGAATCCGTTAATTCAAATGGACCATTGCATTTTGCTCCGTACATCGTATCTAATTCCCCAAAGATATTTACCGGCTTCGTGTGGTACTCTTTTTCCACTATTCTTTGTGAACGATTACTCGCCCATTCTTTCCTTTGCGCCTGCATGACAAGATCACTAAGCAACGCTTCTTCTTTCTTCGATAGTGGCAATCCCTCATCAAAGGTACTTCTCAGTTCATCTGGCAGCTCCAATGAGTCGGGGATTTGAATAGTAAGCGTCCAGTTGTCTAGTAATCTTTGCTCCACTTCTTCAATCTCGCGTTCTGCTGCATTCAAGTGTCTCTTAATTCCACCTATCACTTTATCAGAAAATCCTGTTTCTGCTTTCAGATGATGAATACCAAAATTGTGTATCTCTGCGGTCGACTGATTAGTGACTGTGTATTGATAGCGCAACTTTTTTCCACAGTCACATTTTAAAGTGCTTGTTTCTCGCCAGTTCGTTCCCGCATCTCGAAAATCAGTCAAATTCCAATCGCCAATCGTTTCACGATACTCACCAAGTGCCCGTTGAAAAGCCTCCATTTTCTTCTTTCTTTGATACTTTGCAACTTTTTTCTTATGTACTTCTGTTAAACTATCTGTTTCATACGTTTCTTCCATCAACTCCCACTCCTTCTAAATGGTTTGATTTTATTATATCAAATGTTTTCAGAATAATCTTTTTCCAATTGTGATTTGCTGAACTTTTTTTGACTTCTTATCCGCTAAAATCAATGAACTTTCTTTATTTATATGAAGGTTAACATGCTATCATATAATTAACAGTTTTTTATCTAAACAAATGGAGATAACCTCATGCCAATCTATAACAAACTTGTACGCGACAATATCCCAGCTATCATCGAAAAATCCGGCAAAACATTCACAACTCACTTATTAAACGACACTGAATACATAACAGAAATCAATAACAAACTAGGCGAGGAATTAGCTGAGTACTTGGAAACAACGACGACTGCCGACGCACTTGAAGAACTTGCGGATCTATTGGAACTCATTCATGCCGCCGCTGTCTATCATGGCTCTACTTTTGAGGAGCTTGAAAAGGTGAGAGTGGAGAAGGCCGTGCAACGTGGAGGATTTAATGAACGGATCTTTTTGCTGGAAGTAGAAGATGACTGAGGTACGTTTACTGACATCCAATTTAATCGATACTATCAGCACGCTGACGCGTACAACGGATAAACAGAGTAAGCAATTGCGCTAATAGACGAGAGCCAGTCACTGCAACCATTCGCGGAAGGACGCGAATGGTTGCAGTGGCCTGGCACCCGTGTGAGTAGATTGCATCAGTTTCAGCTTTGCACCTGCACACTTCCCCACTCAAACAAATCAGCTTTTAACCGCCTGACTAACCGTAAGCTTCTTCCCTTTAATCGTAGTCTCTTTCATCGCCTGCAAAACCAACAACCCCTTACCATTCAGCATATCAATATAAGTCAAACTATCCTCTATCGTAATCACACCAATATCATCTGCTGTTACTCCAGGAATCTTCGCAATCGTTCCAACAAAATCTACAGCCCGAAGCTTTTTCTTTTTTCCACCGTTGAAATGGAGCTTCATCATATTATTGTTTTTTACTTCCCGACGACCACCTAGTTTTTCCTCGAAAGCGTTTTTCCGTACAGGTATCTTAAAGCCAATGTAGGTTTCAATGGTTGCAAGGAGCTCGCTGTCAGCAGGCGTTGCAAACGTAATGGCCTTTCCTTTTTTACCAGCACGCCCGGTTCTGCCAGTTCGGTGGACATAGCTCTCCTTTTCCATTGGCATGTCGTAGTTGATGACAAGTAAAATATGCTCTACATCGATACCCCTTGCCGCCACATCGGTTGCCACGAGATAACGGAAATTGCCCATTTTGAAGCCATCCATCACCGCAAATCGATGTTCTTGTATGATTCCACCGTGAATTTTTTCACAGGAATAGTTGGATTTCTCCAACTCTGCAAACACAGTGTCCACTTGTCTTTTCGTTTTGCAGAAGATGATACAACTATCAGGGTTTTCACTACTAGTCACATTTTTAAGTAATGCCATTTTCCCTACTTCTTTTACTTTAATCACGCTATGTTCAATCGCACTCGTCGTGATTCCCGTAGAAGCAATCTGGATAGTTACAGGATTCTTCATATATTTAGAACAAAGATTCTCAACATTTGTAGGCCATGTAGCGGAAAAAACCATCGTTACTCTAGTGGAAGGCAATTTTTCAATAATCGCTTCCACTTGGGCAGCAAAACCCATGCTAAGCATTTCATCTGCTTCATCTATAATCAAATACTTTATGTCATCTACAATGATTGTTTCTTTGTCAATATGGTCCCTTACACGACCGGGTGTACCGACAACAATATGCGTTTTTGTTCCAAATCTTGCTGCTGTTGTGCGAATGATTCTTTGCCGTAAACCGCTATGGTTTTAATTCCTTTAACTCGGCCAATCGCTGCTACATCCTCTTGCACTTGAACAGCAAGCTCCCGGGTAGGTGTCAGAATCAATGCTTGTGGATTTTTCCCCTCCCAGTCAATCATTTCGCAAAGTGGGATACCAAATGCCGCCGTCTTGCCACTGCCCGTTTGAGATTTCACTACAAGATCCTGTTTGTCTAAGGCTCGTGGTATGACTTCACGTTGAACCTCTGTTGGCGTTTTATATTTCAATAAAGCAAGGGCTCTTGTGATGTCATCGCTTAATTGATAGTCTTCGAAAATTCTTTCACTCATGTATTTAACCTCGTTGTTTTAGTAGTTGATGTTGATTTTTCTATACAATTGAGTATAGCCTATCTAGTGACGTTTTCTATAATTGTAGATCGTACTTTTAATTCATCCCCCACCAGCCGCAGCAGCCTGGGCAGCTTTCGCATAATCAATCGCCACAACGAGTGCCACGAGGAGAGGCTCCATTTCATCATTCGCAATTTGCAACTGGTAGCTATCACCCCATGTAAACCACTTTTTACTGACAGCGCCAATCAGATTCCCATTTTGGTACACTTCGAAATTCATATCCCACCAATTTCCCCGTACTTCTATCCCTGCCGCATCGATTGTATAACGTGCTTTCAAAAAAGAAAATTGCTTTTTAATCATTACCGTTTCATGGCCGTGCACATCGACAAAAAAAGTCGGTAGGAAACTAAAGGTTTTTTTCGTAATCATCGCCACTTCCTGCCTGCCCGCATCCATAATGGAAAACGTCTTCGGTATTTGCATGAAGCTTCCTTCTACGAAATACACTTCATTCTCCTCTGCATCCTTCACTGAAAACTTGCCGCTTAGGCTAAATACTTTTTGCTTAATATACAGCTGTCTCATGTAATCCCCCCGTATCGAAAGACTATGTTCAGTCAATCCTTATATCTTTCATACGATACTGACGAAGAAACGTTTCAATTTTGGAGGAGTTTCTTTTTTGCGCCACACTTGTAGAACCTGTCATCGCTTAAAAATACATTCGCGCCAGCATCGACCCTAACACACTTTTTCAATCTATTCATGACGCCCCCTTCACGTCTCCCCTTTGCTAAAGTCTAATTCGAATGGCTTTGGCGGACCGCTTGCTGGTGACTTGATGCCCCTCGACTCTTCCAAATAGTTTTCAAAATTCGTCGCATTGAATAACGTGGAAGGACGTAAATACTTCTGCCAACGTGGATCATCCAGCCATTCTCTCGCTTTCGTATCAATGACTTTTTGGCAATCAAATACCGAATACCCTTCACGCAAACGCGCTGTCACTAATCGAGCTGTCGCCTTTGAAGACGCATTAAATTGCTTAGTTGTTTTGTCATTCAAATAATCAATAACAGATACAACGTCGAGTTCAT
>NZ_JAWLIQ010000019.1:0-78544 GCF_033485175.1 Sporosarcina sp. YIM B06819
GCAATGCGTCAAAAGGCAATGCGTCAAAAGGCAATGCGTCAAAAGGCAATGCGTCAAAAGGCAATGCGTCAAAAGGCAATGCGTCAAAAGGCAATGCTTCTAAAGGTTCTCGTAAAAGCCGTCGTCAACAAGAATAAGTTAGCCACTTACGCTTGAACTATCATCCTATGATCAAGCGTAAGTAGTTTTACACTATTTACGGATTGAATAATGGAAAGGAAAGAAAACTGATGTCCTATTCAATTCCCTCTTATGCTTTAATACTTAAGGATACAGATTTAAAAGATTTACGGGGAGATTTATGGAACGATGAACCTGTCCCTGCAAATTTGCAGATAGATGGTGTCACCTATGACATTGATATTGCTTACCGAGGGTCATATACAAGAAAGTTCCGCAAAAGATCCTATCGTATCGAGTTCATCGAACCAAAAGTATTCTCCGAAGCCCGTGAAATTCATCTAAACGCAGAATACAAAGACCCCTCCTTATTCCGCAGTAAACTTTCCTTCGATTTCTTCAATGACCTGGGCGTTTTATCACCAGAGAGTCAACATATTAATTTAACCCGCAATGGCTCACTTAAAGGTGTCTATTTACAATTAGAGTCTGTTGATGAGTTTTTCTTAAAAAAGAGAGGACTCCCTTCTGGTCCTATTTACTATGCAGTAAACAATGACGCAAACTTCTCCTTAATGAGAGATGAAAAGATGAAAGAAACACTGCTTTCTGGCTATCAACGAGCTTTCGGAAAACCATCCGACGATGACATCCTCCTCGAATTAATAAATAAAATAAACACAGTATCTTTATCTAATTTTTCTAGCGAAATTTCTCACTCTATCAATATTAATAGCTTTTTACGCTGGCTCGCTGGGGCTGTTTGCACAATGAATAATGATGGCTTCACACACAACTATGCGCTGTATCACAATAGCGAGACGGGTTTATTTGAAATTATTCCTTGGGATTATGATGCCACTTGGGGGCGCAAGGTTGACGGAGGAATTATGAAATGCAATTTCGTTCCTTTAGAGGGTAAAAAAAGTAATCATCTTTGCTATCTCCTTATGCGTGTACCAGAATTCCGGAAACTTTACCGAAACATCCTGGAAGAAGTTTTAGAAACCAAGTTCACAGCTGATTATATGGAAAACAAAGTAGTTTCCCTGCACAAAGCCCTTCGACCACACATCCTTCTTGACCCTTATAAAAAAAGTCAGATGGATAAATTTGATTGTGAACCCGAGTTTATCTTTCAATTCATTCGCGACCGCAGCAATTTTTTGAAAGATCAATTGGTAAGTTTTTATTAAATGATGAATTACCGAAAGGAGATATACTGTGGTACCCATATGTGTAAAAGATACCGGTAAGTATGGTAGGGGGATATACGCTACGCGTGATATTAAAGCAGGTGAACTCATTGAGGTATCGCCTGTTTTAATATCATGTAAAAATGAATGGAAATATTTGAAGAAAACCGTACTTTTTAATTACTGCTTCAATTGGGGTGAAAATTACGAGCATGCAGCAATTGCTCTAGGATTTGGATCGCTATATAATCACTCCTATACGCCCAATGCTACGTTTAATAATAATTTAAACAATCTGTCCATTGAATTTTATGCACATAAAGATATTAAAAATGGTGAGGAAATTACTATCAATTATAATGAAAACGCTGACGATAACTCTCCATTATGGTTTGATGTAATCGACTAGAAATTCATAAGTTCTTTAAGATGAAGCAACCATTCAATAGCATGGTTGCTTTTTATGTTTGACAAAGGCATGTTTTCAACTGCATGTACAGGATTGGGACTATCCGCTACTATCTATAAAAACCTTCGTAAATACTCAAAAGTATAAAATCGCCTTAAATCCAATTATTATTCCTTTGATGTTGCCTGATAGACATCCTTAGAAGCATGAAATCCATCTGCAATTACTGTACTCTCCACATTGTTTCTGTCTACCGCAATTGGTGTTAACAATACAGAAGGAACTTCGATTTTGCCATTATTCACTTTCCATTCTGCAAGCACGTCCTCCCCCCTTGCCATCGCAACCGCTAATTCTGCAATTTTCTGTGATAGTATCTGAATCGGCTTATAGACCGTCATTGTTTGCGTTCCCATAACAATTCGCTGCACGCCCGCCAAATCTGCATCCTGTCCGGCAACCGGCAACTGACCTGCTAATCCAGCGACAGTGAGTGCTTGAATGACACCTCCTGCTGTAGCATCGTTTGCAGCAATCACGGCATCAATCTGTTTGTTCGTTGTGCGGAGGGCTTCCTCCATATTGGCTTGTGCATTCACCGGAGTCCAATCCTTTGTCCATTGATCATAAACAATTGTAATATCACCACGTTCAATATACGGACGCAGTATATTGAACACGCCTTTTTTCAATAAATGAGCATTATTATCGGTAATCGCACCTCCGATAAATACATAATTTCCTTTCGGTACGAGTGCAGTAATAGCTTCAGCCTGCATTTCGCCCACTCTTTCATTATCAAAAGATACATATAAATCGATATTCGCATTTTTGACGAGCCTGTCATAAGCAATGACTTGTATACCAGCAAGATGTGCCTTATGCACAATAGTGGCTGTCGCCTCAGCATTATGTGGAACAATCACCAATAGATCGATACCACTTTGGATGAGTGCCTCTGCCTGTGAAATCTGTAGCGCATCATCCCCATTTGCAGCAACAATCTCAACTTCTGCACCAAGTGCTTCTACAGCTTCCTTAAACAACTCACGGTCTCTCAGCCAACGCTCCTCTAGCAAGGTATCCATCGAGAATCCAATTCGGATTGGGCCGTCTTTCTCTTCTTGAGGGACTTGTTCTTCAAGCCCAACAGCCTTCAACTTCTGCGGTGAAGTATTTGTACAAGCAACAAGTAATAAAATCATCAAAAAAAACACCGTGACGATTGCCTTTTGTCTCACTCCATCACCCCTATCAGACTTCAACTTTTTTACTCACTAACGTTTTCCGATATTCCTTCGGGGATACTCCGCACATTTTCTTAAACACCTTGCTGAAATAATTCGGCTCATTGTAACCGATTTCAAACGTAATCTCCTTTAGACTTCTCTCTGGATCATGCATCAGCTTCTTCGCCTTTTCAATTCGGCAATCCGTCAGAAAATCAATATAATTAATGCCCAACTTCTCCTTGAACATTTTACTAATATAGATCGGACTTAAATTGACCCTTTGCGCAAGAACCTCCAGTGAAATATCCTGATGTGAATGTTCGCTAATATAGTGTTTAATTTGATGCATCTTATCCGCTTCTAAACGATCAAAATGAGCCTCGTAACTTGCATTCATACGCTCTATTAGTAGAAGCGTCTCTGTACATAATTGACGATAGTCCTGTGCTTGAAATGAGAAAAATGAGGTTTCTGTTGCAATACCCATTTCATCCATCACTCGGTTCGCAACCCACAGCAACTCGAGTACTCGTTGTTGTGTATACACAAGTGAATTCCCTGCATTCTCATATTGATGCATTAAATCCAATACACCTGAACGAATAGACACCCAATCCCCCAAGCGTATTTGGTCAAAGAAATCTTTCTGTTGCTGTTTAATCACCTGTTTGTCCTTCTCAAGACTAAGCGCTGGAACATCAGAATAAAATCTGCTTTTAACTGTCAATGTTGTATCCATGGTGGCAATAAGCGCTTCTTGATAGGACTGACGAATTTCGTCTAATGCCTCATAAACTTGACCTATTCCGATAAACCAATCTGAGCCTGCCTTCTCTTTATCCAACCATATAATTGAATTGGCTAATGCAATTGCTTGTGAACGAAAGGTCTTTGTTTGGTCACGAAAAACAATAATAGGAAGCTGTCGTCCATACAATGCGCCGACCCAAGCATCTCCCAATTCACGTACCTTTTCCTTAATCGGCACGTAATAGCGCTCTGCTTTTTCCGGTAGTAATACGACCATGACAAACTTTTCGTAAGTGGAGTGAATAGCCAGCATCTCGACAAGCATATCGATATGCACTTCATGTACATGGTCAAATAATAACTGTGTCACGATATCTGTTTCTACTAACGTCAA
Organism: Sporosarcina sp. YIM B06819; assembly: GCF_033485175.1. Lineage (NCBI taxonomy): Bacteria > Bacillati > Bacillota > Bacilli > Caryophanales > Caryophanaceae > Sporosarcina > Sporosarcina sp. YIM B06819. The sequence goes on from NZ_JAWLIQ010000019.1 coordinate 4,102, forward strand.
CGTCTTTTGCCATTTTTTCTGTTGCGTCTGACTAATAGCCTCTAGCTCGCGTTCCTGCTGACATTGCTCCAACAATTTCCCCACTGTCGCTACAATTTCACTTGCTCGACTAGGCTTCAGTAAATAATCCTTTACCCCTAGCTTAATCGCCTGTCTTGCATAATCAAACATATCAAATGCCGTCACCATGACAAACTTGGTCGTTGGATGACTAACCTGAATCTTTTCAATAGCTTCAAGTCCTGTCATGCCAGGCATCATAATATCCATTAAAACCAAATCTGGTTGAATGATATCGGCTAATTCAATCGCCATCTTGCCATTCTTCCCTTGGTAAATAGTCAGTTCAGGGAATGCCTTTTGTAAAATCGCTTGCATCCCTTCTAGTTCAGTCGGTTCATCGTCCACTATAAGAAGCTTCATCATCATTTTCCTCCCTTACCGTTGGAATTTGTATGACTACCCTTGTCCCTTGCCCTTCTCTACTGTCAATCATGACTAAATTGTCGATTCCATAGAACAAATACAATCTTTTCACGACATTTTGAAAGCCTATACCTGTTGAATGTCCTTCGGTAGGTACGACAGTACCCTTCAATAGCTGCTCCGCCTTCTCTTGTGTCATACCTTTTCCACTATCCCCGATTTCAATAATGACACAGGAGTCATCCCTCTTGATCGTAAACCAAATTGTGCCGCCATCCTCTTCTGGCTCAATCGCATGGATAACCGCATTTTCAATAATCGGCTGAAGAGTTAAACCGGGAATTTTAACTTGCAAGCACGATTCATCAATGTCCGATTTAAATTGTAAACGCTCCCTAAAACGTGCCTTTTGGATTTCCATATACTGATTTAAAACAACCACTTCTTCAAATAACGTCACAGAGCGATCAATACGCTTCAAGTTATAGCGTAGCAAGCCTGCTACACTTACAATCAAATCGCTAGTCTCCTCTGCGCCATCTAAATAAGCCTTTTTCGATAAAGTATTCAAAGTGTTAAATAAGAAGTGTGGATTTATCTGACTTTGTAAGCTTTTTAATTGACTCTCCTTCAGCAACAGCTTACTTTGCTGAAGTTCATGCTCAAGCTGTGCTTTTTGTTGAATTTCCACTATTAAGTCATTAATGTTGATGCGCATCTTATCAAAGGTCTTGGCCAGAAAGGCTATTTCATCATTAGATTTCACTTCAATCTGTTGATCAAAACGACCTTGAGACAATTCATTAGCCGCCTTTGTCAGCCGATGAATGGGTCGCGTAATACTAAGTGAAAACCAATAAGTAGCCAATAATAATACAGCAGTCATCAATAGTAACAACCAGATGCCAAGTTTTTTTAGCTCCTCTGACTGTTGAATAATATCCCTGTAAAATCGATTAGAGGACTTTAATTCACGGTCTAAAATCGTCAATGTCATTTCTGATATGTACAAAGAAATACGATTTGCTTCATTAAATTGATTGGTCGCCCCTTCCATTTCTTGCTCCTCTGAAAACAGTATGGAGCGGTTCGTCGTCTCAATTAGACTATCTATCAAATGAATATAATTCGTTACTGAAAATGTGTTTTCTGCGTTCCGTAGTTCCGCTACATCCTGTTGCACTTTTTCAATAACAACTATGCTTTTCTTAATTTGTTGTTTATGTTGATCGGTTGGATTGACTAAGTAATTATTTAAATGGGTAATGATTTGCTGACTAGCTGTAGTTACTTCATTCATCCGCAAATAACGCTGTAAAATTGTATTCGATTGCTCTTGCGTTTGCTGATTGTAGTGCGTCAAGGTCAACCAAATACTTCCCATAATAAGTAGCATCATAGCTACTAACATCCAAATTTTCTTTTGAATTGTCGTCATCGTCCTTCACCTTTCGCTTGAACCATGCGCGTTTCGGTGAGATATCCGTTTGAATTGAGCGGGACAGTCTTGCCTGTAATCCACTCCATCATCCATTTCACACTCTTACTACCCATCTCTTTTGGCTTCTGCTCCAAAATCCCATCTAGCTTGCCTTGTTCTAAGAGGACAGTTGACTCTACTCCATCATCAAACGTATAAATATAATAAGGTTCCACCTGCGTGCGTCTCCCAATTTCTTGAATCATCGGTCCCGCATAATTTGCATTGATAGCTATAAAAGCGGATATGCTCGGCACTTCATTCATCAGTTGCTGAGTCGTTGCCATTACTTGTTCCTTTGTATCTGCTGTTCCTCTAACAATCATTTTGATATCTGGATACCTACTTAATACATCCTGAATGCCAGCTAAACGTTCCTTCTGATAGTACGCTCGTTGTTGATCGCCAAGAATAACCACTTCTCCTGACGGCCCCATTTCTTTTAGCAATTGACGGGCAACCACTTTTCCTGCCCAATACTGATCTGAGCCAACATATGTTTTGCGTAAACTTTCTTCCACCGGTACATCATTAGCGACGGTAATCACAGGTATTCCATAAAAAGCCGCCTTGACCTTTGTTAGTTCTTTGAATTCCTCATGATCTAGTCCCTGCACAATAATTCCATCCACTTTTGAATGGATGGCAATTTCCATCTTCTTCATAAAGTCCTCTTTATTATTGCCATAGCTTCCCCATACTTCAAGCTGAACATTTTCTTCTCGCGCTTGCTGTCTAGCCCCTTGACCAACCTGATTCCAAAAAGGTGTCTCTAGTTCTTGTGTAATAAGTACAAGTCGAATGGATGCCGGTGCCAAGAAGAGGTTAGCAGGCATGTCACTTGTTGAACGGAATGCCTTAGTAGCTGACATAACAGTCAAATAGCTAAAAACTACAATGAGTGTACCGAGAATAAGCACAACTTTTTTCCGCATCCGTCTTCCCCTTTCCAAATACCTTTCCTTTCATCTTATCACCTGTTGAAGAAGTGACAACGACTTAATCTATTACGCTTCGCTTTCAGTGCAAAAACATTTTCTGAATTAAGTTAAATAGTATGAGGCACCCTACAACTAGGGTGCCTATTTATTCTACTATTCTCTTTAGGCCCTTTGCCTACGTGTCATAACATCAAAGATGACTGCTCCAGCTAAAACGCCACCGCGAATCATATATTGATAGGAAATTCCGACACCTAGTAAGTTCATGCCGCTTGATAACGAAGCCATAACAATAGCTCCAATTATCGCACCTGTTACTTTACCAACACCACCGGCAGAAGATACCCCACCAACATACGCTGCTGCAATCGCATCGAGCTCAAAAAGAGTTCCAGCTGTGGTCGTTGCCGATTGTAGTCGAGAAGTAAATAGGATTCCAGATAATGCGGCTAGCATTCCCATCGACCCAAACACGATGTATGTAATCTTTTGAACATTAATCCCACTTAAATGCGCCGCCTCAGGATTACTACCCACTGCATAAATATGACGGCCGAGCACTGTTTTAGTTGTTAAAAAATGATAGACAATGACAACCGCTATGATAATGATAACAGTCCAGGAGAATCCGTTATATCCAGCTAAAATCCAAGTAATATAAGCAATAACCGCTGATATCAAAACGAGCTTCACACTAAATAATTTCTTAGACATCACATCAAAGCCATATGTCAATTTGTTGCGCCGATTGGCGATTTCATTGTATGCATAAAATAGAATTCCGACAAACCCTACTAATAACGTCAGTAGATGTAAGCCATTGATTTGCATAATCGATGGAATAAATCCATTCCCTATCGCATTAAATTGCTCGTTCCTAACAATAATCGTTCCTGTTTTTTCCGTAACTTGAAGGAGTGCACCGCGGAAAATTAACATTCCCGCCAGCGTAGCAACGAATGATGGAATCCCAATCTTTGCAACCAATGCTCCGTTAATTAAACCAATTGCAGTACCTAAAATTAAAATTAACGGTATCGTAATCCAGACCGACAAGCCAAGCTGCATTAGGAAAATGGCCGTAATCGCACCTAAAAATCCTGCCAAAAAACCAACCGATAAATCAATATGACGAATGACGATGACCAAGGTCATCCCAACAGCCAAAACTGCAATATAACCAGCAGAATCCAGTAAGTTACTAATATTTCGAGAAGACATAAATAGACCGTCCGTCATAACCGTAAACGTTAACAAAATAACAATTAACGCAATATACATCCCATAATCTCGAATATTGGCTTTGACGAGCGCTTTCCCTTCTTTAAAAAATCCCATCGTTATCCCCCTTATTGTGTCGCAAGTTCCATAATCGTTTCTTGTGTCGCATCCTTTATGGTCAGTTCTCCTTTGATTGCACCGTTTGCCATCACATAGATACGATCACTCATCCCTAGTACTTCACCAAGTTCAGAAGAAATCATAATAATACTCATACCTTCGTCAATCAACTGATTCATAATCGTATAAATTTCAAACTTTGCTCCAACATCAATTCCGCGTGTCGGTTCATCCAAAATCAAAATCTTAGGTCCAGTAAACAACCATTTACCGAGCGATACTTTTTGCTGGTTTCCACCACTGAGATTGCCAACTACTTGCTCTAGTGAGCTTGCTTTAATATACAACGAGTCTTTGTATTCTGAACCGACCTTCACTTCTTCGTTTAAATTTAGAATCCCCTTTTTCGAGATTCCCTTTAGATGCGCGGCCGAGACATTACTTTTAATATCCTGCAATAAAAATAGCCCGTCGCCTTTCCGGTCCTCTGTAACATAGGCAATACCAGCCTTAATGGCATCACTTGTATGCTTCAATACTGCTGGTGCCCCCTGAATCTCCAAATCCCCTTGTAGCTTATAGTTTTTTGGATTTCCAAAGATACTAAGCGCAAGTTCTGTACGACCAGATCCCATAAGACCAGCAATCCCAACAATCTCGCCTTTTTTCACTTGAAGATTGACGTTTTTCACGACGTTTCTTCCAAGTTGCACATCATAGGCCGACCAATTTTTCAGTTCAAGGACAGTATCTCCGATGATTTTGTCAGGATGTTTCGGGTAAATGTCTTCAATCTCACGGCCCACCATGTTTTTGATGATGACATTTTCCGACACTTCCCCTTCACTAGCATCAAGCGTACAAATCGTTCTTCCATCGCGTAAAACTGTCACTTTATCCGCTATGTGAATGACTTCCTTTAGCTTATGTGAAATCATAATACAGCTAATCCCCTGACTTCTCAGTTCCTTAAGGAGTTCTAATAGATTTTCACTGTCATCCTCATTTAGCGCTGCTGTTGGCTCATCTAAAATAAGCAGATTTACATCTTTACTTAACGCTTTGGCAATTTCAACGAGTTGTTGTTTCCCTACACCTAATTCCTTGATCAATGTTTCCGGCGTCACTTCTAGCTTTACTTTTTTCAGTAACTGCGTAGCTTGGACAATCGTTTGGTTCCAGTCAACAAAAGGGCCTTTCTTCACTTCATTGCCGGCAAATATATTCTCATAGACGGTCAAATCCGGAAAAAGTGCTAGCTCTTGATAGATGATGCCAATACCAGTTTTCACACTATCGTTAATCTCACGAAACTGTTGAATTTGGTCTTCAAATACGATATCACCATCGTACGTGCCATGTGGATAGACGCCACTCAACACTTTCATCAGTGTTGATTTACCCGCGCCATTCTCCCCGACCAAACAATGAATTTCTCCTTTTTTCACTTTGAAATTCACGTTCGATAGGGCTTTGACTCCCGGGAACTCTTTCGATATATCATTCATCTCTAAAATATAGTCGCTCATTCCGTCGCCTCCCTAACCCAAACAAAATAGAAATGGAGAAATAGTGATAGATGATGCTATCACTATTTTTCCTTTTCCAATGTGGTAATTTTACTTTAAACCTGTGAAGTCGCTTGCTTCGTAGTATTTAGAATCAATTAGCTCAGCTTTCACGTTGTTTTTATCAACCACGATAACGTTAGTTTGTTTCGCTTTCACTTCAATTGAACCATTATCATAAGAACCTGTTGTTTTTGGTGTATTGCCATCTAGGATTTCAACTGCCATCCCCATTGCGTCTTTTACCAATGTACGCACGTCTTTGAATACCGTCATCGATTGTTTTCCATCAATGATGTATTGGATTGATGCTTTCTCTGCATCTTGCCCTGTCACAAAGAAGTTTGATATCGCACTATCAGAGGCAAATACGTCTGCGATTGAGCGAGCTGTTCCATCATTAGGTGCCAAAACTGAAACATCGCCTTTTAGGTCATCACTTGCAGCCGTTAAGTGCGTTTGTGCTTTGTTTTTTGCTTCATTAGCATCCCAGTTCGTTGTAATTTGACCGATGATTTTCCCCAGCTGGTCACGTGATAGATCCGCTGAACCCATTAAAGCCTCTGCTTCACTTGAGTTGGCGATTTTGAAAGTACCATCCGCAATTTTCGGTTGAAGCACTTGCCATGCACCTTCGAAGAATAGGAATGCGTTGTTATCTGAAGCTGCCCCAGCATACATGTAAAGTGGAACGTCAGACCCCTGTGCGTTGTCTACTAAATACTGTGCTTGTGCAGCACCTACTGCTAAGCTATCGAATGTTACATAGTAATCTACTGCATCTGTATCTGTGATCAGACGGTCATAGGCAATCACGGTTACGCCTTCTTTTTTAGCTGCTTCTACCGCAGATGCAGCAGCTGCGCCATCATGAGGTGTGATGATCAATACCTTGATTCCTTTATTTAGTAATGCCTCTACATTTTCTTTCTCTTTCGCTGAAGATCCTTGGCTAAATAGAATTTCCGTTGAATAATCAGAATCCGCTAACGCGTCTTTGAAGCGCTGCTCATCCTGTACCCATCGCGGCTCATCCTTTGTCGGTAACACAATTCCGACGTCAATTGTGTTACTACCCTCATTGTTACATCCAGCAGCTACTACTGCGAACATCATCAAAATCGCTAATAACATTAATCCCTTGAACTTTTTGAACATTTTTTATCCATCTCCCTTTGTATAAAAAATAACTACAACTTCATCATAGACTCTGAATATTCAATAAGAAAGCGCTATCAATGGTACTCTTTTAACATTTACTATACTTTTTTAACCAGAGTCTTCGATTAACCATTTCGAACAAGGTTGACTTCCGCTTCAGGTGGACGCCGCCTTACACTTCAACTAATGAAAATAGAACGCCATATTCTCGAATGAACAAAAAAAAACTCCAAAATAAAAAGCGTGCCTGAAATTGTTTCTTCAGGCACGCTTCACGAATAATTACTTAAATAGGTACTCGTCTTGGAGTTATTACAGTACTTTACTCAAAAATGATTGAGTTCTAACTTCTTGGGGATTGCCAAACAATTCCTCTGGTACATTTTCCTCTACAATATAGCCACCGTCCATGAAAATGACACGGTCCCCTACTTCACGTGCAAACCCCATTTCATGTGTGACGACAACCATTGTCATTCCTTCTAGTGCAAGTTGCTTCATAACCCCTAAAACATCACCGACCACTTCTGGATCAAGGGCAGAAGTTGGTTCATCAAACAGCATAATACTTGGATCCATCGCCAACGCCCTAGCTATTGCGACACGTTGCTTTTGCCCTCCTGATAGTTCACCAGGGTATACATGTGCTTTATCAGAAAGACCTACTTTTCGAAGTAGCTCCAGTGCTTTCTTCTCGATTTCGCCCTTGTCACTTTTACGAAGTTTCATTGGCGCAAGCATAATATTTTGTAATGCGGTCATATGCGGAAAAAGATTAAATTGCTGGAACACCATCCCTACATTTTCCCTAATTTTATTAATATCGAGCTTTGTATCCGTAATATCTTGACCATCAATGACAACATGACCGCCTGATATATCCTCCAAACGATTCAAACACCGAAGAAATGTACTTTTTCCAGAACCAGAAGGTCCAATTACACAGACCACTTCACGCTCATTTATCTCTACATTAATATCCTTAAGTACTTCAAGTTCGCCAAAGGACTTCTTCAAATTTCTCACTTGAATTAAAGTCATCTAAGCTCAAACCTCCTTTCAACAAAGCTAGAAAGTAGCGACATCAGATAAATTATAACAAAATAGATGACCCCTACAGTTAACCAAATTTCAAAGGGTTGAAAAGTAGCACTTGCTTGAACTTTACCTTTTTGCACGATATCCGCAATCCCAATAATAGAGAGAAGAGAGGTATCTTTAAAGCTAATAATCGATTGGTTCGTAATTGTCGGCAGCATTCTTCTAAATGCTTGTGGCAAAATTACTGCACGCATCGTATACGCCTGCGAAAGACCGAGTGATCTTGATGCTTCCGCTTGCCCTTTATCAATCGATTGAATTCCTGTTCGAATAATCTCTGAGAAATAGGCGCCGGCGTTTAACGAAACGGTCAAAATTCCTGCTACTGTTCGATCTAGCGAAATAAATTCAAGAGAATTCACACCAAAGTAAATGAAAAATAATTGAACAATAAACGGTGTCCCCCGAATAATATCAACAAAGGCCTTCGCTATCCAGTTAAGGATTTTAAATGGTGTAAGGCGTATCAAAGCAACAACTAACCCTATTAAAAATCCAATAATAATTGAAAAGAAAAAGATGTACAACGTAACTTTTAGCCCCTGCACTAAGTAGGGTAAAGACGCAATAATCGTGTCCATTTATTCACTCCCTTAAAAATACCGAACCGTCAGTTAACATCATCATGCTGTCATTTAGGTCGCTTGGCGCTTTACGGAGGCCACCCCAAAAGGCGCCTCCGTTGTCAAATAACTAGATTCTGCACTTCAATATGCAACACTACTTACTTAGCAAGATATTTTGAAAGAATCTTGTCATATTCCCCACTATCACGAAGGTCTTTAAGACCATCATTAATTTTTTGCAATACATCATCATTTTTTCCTTTAAGGACAGCGATTCCATACTGATCTCCATTTAATCGTTCCCCAACAACTTGTAAATCAAGATCATTTTGAGAAATCGCATAAGAGATTACAGGATAGTCTTCAATTAATGCCGCAGCATTCCCGTTTGAAACTTCTTGGAACATCGCAGGACTATCATCGAACAAAACAAGTTTATAGCCATATTTAGCTTCATGTTCTTGTGCAAATTTCGCCCCAGTCGTTCCATTCTTTGCAGCAATTGTTTTACCTTTTAAATCTTCAATAGATTGAATATCTGTTGTTTTTGCAGCAACAACTAATGTAAGACCAGCTTCAAAATATGGATCTGAGAAATTTACAACTTTTTTACGGTCTTCAGTAATACTCATTCCAGCAATTGCAATATCTAGCTGATCTGCTTGCATAGCAGGAATAATTCCCCCAAAATCCATTGCATCAAATTCAATTTCAATCCCTTGATTTGCTGCAATTGCTGTAATAAGATCAATATCAATTCCTGTATATTCTCCATCTACCTCAAACTCGAAAGGTGGATAGGTTGTATCTATTCCAACGATATACGTTTTTTTATCGTTCCCTGTACTTTTACCAGAACTCTCTGCCGAACTGTCCCCTTTTTCAGCGCCACATGCTGCCACCATTAACATAATTGCTATTATCATTGTAACTATTCCAAACCTCTTCATACTAATTCCCCCTTTTTTTAATGAAAACCCCATAGTTATGAAGCGCTTTCATAACTAGTTTTCATTGTATATTCGTGACTACAGAATCAGACGTAAACCTACAAAAGGTAAACGGAATAACCTAAATATTTAAAAAGGGACGTTGTCTAATTGTTCTAGGAACTGTATACTAATTTTCAAACAAATATAAAGCGGACAAAAAGAGAAGAGGGAACATCTTGCGGTTTAGTTCATTACTAAAGAAGGATATTTATATTATTGTATTAATGATTATAATGGTCCCTCTTGCCGGCGAAGTGAAATTTTATCCTTTAAATGATACGTTTCGGGTAAGTTTTGGTGCCCCCGCACTCTTTTTCCTTTTACTATTACTAAAAAAAGTTCCACCCGCCCTTCCTGGTTTCTTGACAGCATCGGCTTTAGTGCTTTTCCGTGTACTCCTGGATTTCTTTTTTATGAATGATACAAATGTGGTCTATTCTTTTCAACAACACTGTCCGACCTTTTTCTTTTATTTCACCTATGCCTGTCTGTTCCAATTCATTAATATCAAGCGATTTCGCAAATCATCTTTAACAATTGGATTCATAGGCTATGTCGTCGAATTACTATCGGATAGTGCAGAGCTGCTCGCTCAATATGTTATTTTAAACACAACGATTACACTTTCTGATTTGAATGAAATGAATTTAGCTGCTTTTGCCCACAGTTTTATTGTCATCAGTTTTTTTAATATGTTGAAGTTATATGAAGCAGATTCTAGAGAAAAGCAAATACGAGAAAAAAATGAGCATATGCTACTTCTTATTTCCAACTTACATGAAGAGGCCATCTATCTAAAGAAGACATTAAAAAATGCAGAAACAGTTACAGTGGAATCGTATACTTTATATCGTGATTTACTAGTAGACAACAAAGAGGCTAGCTTGAGGGCACTACGAATTGCGGGTGAAATTCATGAAATAAAAAAAGATAATCAGCGGATTTTTGCTGGTCTTTCAAAATTAATCTCCAAAGAAAGCTTTAAAGATTACATCGATGTCATGGAGCTAATACAACTAGTTGTTCGTATTAATGAAAAGTATATTTTTTTACTCAATAAAAATATTAAGATTACGTATTCAATTGAAGGTAACCATCCCGACTATCATGTTTATACGGTATTATCGCTACTTAACAACTTAGTAGCAAATGCAGTAGAAGCAATTGAAGATAGTGGGAAGGTTCATTTGGTATTTATTGAATCTGATGGAATCGTAGAATTTAACGTTTTTAATAGCGGCCCTACTATACCAGAAAAATATGCATACGCTATATTCCAACCGGGTTTTACATCTAGGTATGATGTTTTAGGGAATCCATCTACTGGAATCGGATTAGCTTATGTGGAGGAAGCCGTTACGAATCTTGGGGGAAAAATCATATTTGAAAATGAGGCAAACGGTGTTACTTTCTCTATAAAAATTCCTATGAACCAGCTGACACAGAAAGGATGATTTAATGCGATTTTTTATTGTTGATGATGATATTGCCATTCGATCGATATTAACCCAAATTATCGAGGATGAAAATCTAGGTGAAATCGTTGGAGAAGCAGCAGATGGCGATCAGCTAGAAAGTTCATATTTGAACATGCTTAAGGTGGATATTCTTTTTATTGATTTACTCATGCCCAATCGAGATGGCATTCAAACAATTCGACACTTACTAAATAGCTTTAAAGGCAAATTCATCATGATCTCCCAAGTAGAAACGAAAGAGTTGATCGGTGAAGCCTATTCACTTGGAGTCGATTATTACATTATTAAGCCTATCAATCGGATAGAAATGGTAACCGTTATTCAAAAAGTAGTCGAACGCATCCAATTAGAAAATTCAATACATGACATCAAGACATCCATCGGCAATCTTTTACATATAAAAAGTCCTACACCGATGACAACTGCCCATTCATCTGAAGAAAGCATTACAAAAATTGGTGAATTTCTATTAGCAGAGCTAGGCATTTTGGGAGATAACGGCTCAAGAGATTTGATTGATATTCTTCATTACTTATTTGCCTTAAGGCGCAATAAAACCGTTGAACAAGATTTCCCTTCTTTAAAGGATCTAATCCTTGAAATTTCAAAGAAAAAACTTGGTCCATCAGCCACACAAGTAGATATCAATCGAGAAATAAAAGCTTCCGAACAACGACTTCGAAGAGTGATTACAAGCTCACTCAATCATTTTGCATCTTTAGGATTAGCGGATTATGGGAACCCAAAATTCGAAAATTACGCATCTAGCTTTTTCGATTTCACAGTCGTTCGGCAAAAAATGAGAGAATTAGAGGACAACTCATCTACTTCTAATACACCGACCCGGGTTAATACAAAAAAGTTTATTCAAGTGTTGTTTTTTGAAGCAAAGCGTTTAAAATTTCGTGATTAAACGAATAACAATCATTAAAAAGAGCATCCCGATCACAAACGGGATGCTCTTTCACTTTTATTTACTTGCTTTATATTTTTCCAAAAACTCTTTTACTTTTGCAGAATCCGCGACAAGCTCATTACCTGTATTCACAAGTGGGCTTACTGTGGAAAATGCTTTTTTCTTATTCCCTTGGTAATAGCTTAAGAATTCGTCTTGATTAATAGAATAGAGTACTGCTTTTCTTAAATCGTCGCTTGTTGCAACTTCACGATCTGAGGTGTTGAAAAGCAAGTACGAAACAGCGTTGCTTTCATTCTTTTGCAAGAACAGCTTATCATCATCCTCAACAAGTTCATATTTTGTTTCCGGTACACCATTGAATAAGTGGATTTCACCATTACGCAATGAAGACAATGAACTATCCGCATCTGCGATGAAGCGAACAACGACATTTGAAATGAGTGGTTCAAAATCAGTTCCAGGTCGGTACGCAGGATTTTTCACAAAATTTGCTTCATAGTCATTCTTTTTCACTAAAATGTACGGTCCACTTGCATAAAGTGTATTGTTATAGCTAGCACCTTCCGTAACGGTATTTTGATCACCATATGGAATATCCTTATTCACATCAAATGCTGCAACATCATAGGTATTAATACTTTCAACTTGTTTTTTCGAAACAATTCCCGCAGATTGATGTGCTAAATAATTCAATACTTGTGGGAAAGGTTCAGTCGTTGTCATTTTAATAACTTGATATTTTCCTTCTTTACTGTCTGCCTGTGTTTTATCTCCAACAAGTTCTGAAATTTTTACGTCTAGACCTTCTTCAAGCGCTTCTTTGACCGTCCCACTGCCATCTGATTGTTGGATTTGATCGAGAGCAGCAAGATCGGTTACAACTTCCGCATCTTTTATATGCTCATGCAAACTATATGTCCGGTGATCAGGAACGGAGTCTTTGTCCTTCGCACGATTCAGTGAGAAAATAACATCATCTGCTCCAACACGCTCTCCTGTATCCACAGCCTTTCCATCTGCAACAGCTGCAAAGTTAATGTCATCCCGAAGAATGAAGAAATACTCCGAATTCCCTTCAGCGATACTGTGATTATAAGATAGAGAACCATCTGAAACGACAACATCATCATCCGTCAAATTGACAAGTCGAACATATAAATTCGTGTTTAACGTATTAATAGATCCATCATTTCCTTTAATCGGATCAAGAGATGTCAACGTCCCCAACGCCTGCTGTGTAATTAAAGGTTCTGTAGCTCTTTTAGATGCATCATTAAAATCAATCGTTTCCCATGCAACAGCGCGTGATTTTGCAAGTCGAACCGTATCTACATTCAGCACTTCTTTATTAACCCCTTGTGCTTTAAAGGAATTATAAAGTGGAGCAATATAGGCTTTATCTGAAACAAGCTGTTGTTCTAGCTGCTTATATGTCTCTACAAATTGATCTGGCGTTTCTGTGCTGGCTTTATCGACTAATTCATCCACTTTGGAATCGGCAAGAATACTATAATCTCCACCTGTTTTGAATAAAGAACGGACCGCATAATCCGGATTTCCCGTAACTGTCGTCCAACTTGAGACTGCAACATCAAAATTCCCCGCCTCTTGTTGCGCTTTGAAACTACCATAGTCAGGCTGGATATTCAATTTCACGTCAAAGCCATTTTTAGTCAATTGATCTCGAACGATATTCATGTCCTCTTCACTAGAACTCATTCCAAGAACTTCAATTACAACCTTCGTATCGTCCTTAACGCCGCCTTTAACCGTATCATCTTGTTCACTAACATCCGATTTTGTTTGCACACAGCCAGCCAAAACCACTATCAATAGTAGTAAGACTGGAAATAAAATTTTCTTCATAAACTTTTTCCTCCTTCATATTATGTTCAGTTAATCTAACTTTGGATCTAATGCATCCCGCAAACCATCTCCTAAAAAGTTGAAAGACAGGACAAGTGCAATGATGGCAAGCCCTGGAAAAATGGCCAGATAGGAATGGGATTCAAGATAAGTGCTACCAATCTTTAGTATATTCCCCCACTCTGGAATATGCGGCTCTACGCCAAGTCCCAAATAACTTAAACTACTTGTGGCAATTACCGCGCTCCCTATTGTCAATGTAGACTTAACAATCATTGGTGCAAGTGAATTCGGCACAATCTGTTTGAAGATGATTGAAAAATCCGATGTACCAAGTGCTCGTGCTGAATCGACAAAGTCATAGTTTGATACCATCAATACATTCGCCCGCATCGTTCTAGCATATGTCGGGATGGACCCAACGCTGAGTGCGATAATCAGATTTGTTGTATTGGCACCAAAAGCAGCAATAATAGCAATCGCTAGTAGGATTCCAGGAATGGCATATAAAATATCAAGCAACCGCATAATGATATTATCTGTCCGATTGCTGTAATAGCCGGCAATCGCCCTTAAAAATCCTCCGATAATTGCCGGAATCGCAGTGGAAGCAAATCCAACGAGTAGCGATATCCTTGCACCGAATATTATTCTTGAAAACAAATCTCGTCCGAAATTATCAGTTCCTAATGGATAAGCAAGACTTGGACTTTGCAACAGATTTGCGTAGTCATTATCCACTGCAAGTTCATAATCAAAAGTAAATTTACTAATGACCGAAATGGTAAGCAACAGAATAATGAAAAATAAGCCGATGACTGCTGTGGAGTTACGCGTAATTTTCATCCACATCGTATTCCATTTTATAATTCTTGATTGATCATGGCTTCTTGATTTCAATAACAAACTATAGCCAAGAATCAATGCAAAAAGATTGCCCGATAATGCGGTAATGATCGTTACAATCGCAATAATAGACATCACTGGCGAAGCCGTTGTATCATCGACAAATTTAATGACTGCAATTAATGCAACAACATAAAAAACTGAAATTCCTACTAAGATACCCATTGCTGGTAAAAATGTATCCGAAACATACGGTTTGAATAGATTAAGTGCAGATATCGCGATCGCAAAAATCTGTGTAAGAAGCATATAAACCGCAAATGTATACTCCGGTGTTTTTCTCTTGTTTAACAAGCTAAATGCAAATGCTACAGTAAAAATATTTCCCGTGCACAAGCTAAGTAATTGAATAAAACCTAGGCGCCTCGTTACCTTTTGAATGTCGCCGTATCTTATTAAATCTCTTTTCACTTTCCAAGTAATGAACACTTGAATAAGTGTGAACAAAGCATACGCAATAGAAAGGATAAACATATTCCTATTTATATCACCAGATTTAAAATTGAAACTGTTCGAAAGAAAAATTACCGTCAAGGCTAGGGTAATAATCCATGTGAAAATTGACTGTGAATATTCCCCAGACAATTTTATAGCATGTCTTTTTGTCGATGTTGCTTTCATTTTCACACCTGCTTTACGATTGTTTCATTTTGGAACGAATACGAGGATCAAGGAAAGCATACAAAATATCGATAAGTAAATTAACCAGCGAAATGGTAATAGCAATATAGACGACTCCACCCATAATGGCTGGAATATCCGGAATGAACTGCTTATCAACGATATAACTACCAATCCCTTTAATATTAAATACTTTTTCTGTCACAGCCGCTCCACCCAACATGCCTCCAAATAACAGACCTATGACCGTGACAACTGGAATCATCGCATTTCCCACCGCATGCCTCCACAGCACTTGGTGTTTGTTTAACCCTTTTGCTTTGGCAGTAATTATATAGTCTTCATGAATGATCTCCAATAAAGAAGAACGCATCATCCTAGCCACAGACGCCGTCAGTCCAGTCCCGAGTACAATAATCGGCATAATCATCGACAACCCATTCTGTGGGCTGTACGTAGCAGGCAACCATTGATGTTTTATCGAAAAGTTCAAGATGAAGATAAGCCCTTGCCAAAAGTTCGGGATGGATAGCCCTATCAACGCAATGAACATAAACGTATAATCCAGAAAAGAGTTAGGTTTTGTCGCCGAAATGATTCCAACTGGAATGGCAATTATGATTGCCATCAGCACAGAATACATCGCTATTGTAAAAGTGACCGGGAACTTATTTGCAATACTTGCTGCCACATCCTCATTGCCGGCAAAAGATGCACCTAGATCGAATGTTGCAATCCCCTTAACGGCGTTCCACAATTGCTGCAAGTAGGGTAAATCCAATCCATACAAATGATTAAATGAGGCGATTTGTTCTTTTGTGGCAGAGACACCAATAATATTTGAAGCGGGGTCAAATGGTGATATATAGAGAATTGTAAATACAAGAACAGCAACACCTACAATAACGAAAATACTTTGTACAAGTCGTTCTACTATATATTTAATAAACGGATTACTGAGCAAAAAAAGTAGAGCATACATGAAAATACCTGGAACAAAAGAAATAAGTAAAAAGGAAGGTCGAACAAATAGTGACTCAAAATAGCTAGAATAGCTTGGCTTCCCTATCCCTTTTTGTCCAATAATTTCATCCGTCTTTTCAATTGCTTTCTTTTCCAATTGTTCATCCGCAAGTTGAACAGCTTGTTGATTTATTCTCTCTTTGTTTACGTCCTCCTTAAAGAAAGCCTGCTTTCTAAGCAATTGCTCTTTATACAAACCTAGTAAATCTTCCTTGTGACCAGCTTCAATCATTTCGCTCTTCACTTCTGCCAAGGTAGAAAAATAGGTATGATCCTTTCTTTTAAATAAGTAGAAAAGATAAGTGATCAAGTGAATTGGAATTCCTGCTAGTAAAAGCAAGTACTTATACATCCATCTCCCTTGCATCTTCCTATGGGATTGCTGAAGGATATCCGATACCACTTGCCCCATTAAATAAAACCTCCTCCTCAAATTGCATAATACCTATCTGTAAACTATACTATATGTAAAGAGCTCTATATTGTCAATTCTATTATTTCTAAATACTAAATATGTTAACGGGAAGGTGTCTATATTGGATACTATTTTAAAAGTTACCGATTTACATGTCTCTTTTGTAACTCGGGAGGAAGATTTCAATGCAGTACGCGGTGTTAGTTTTGAAGTCAAAAAGGGTGAAACGCTAGGAATCGTAGGCGAGTCGGGCAGTGGAAAAAGTGTGACAGCCCGTTCTATTATGCGTCTCCTTCCTTCTCCCCCTTCCTATATGAAAGAAGGCATTATTGAATTCCAAGGTCAAGACTTGACGCAAAAAACAGAAAAAGAGATGGAAAGCATTCGAGGGCAAGACATTAGTATGATTTTTCAGGATCCTATGACTTCTCTTAACCCAACCATCAAAATTGGGAATCAGATTACTGAAAGCTTGATGAAGCACCAAAATCTCTCGAAGCGAGAAGCCAAAAAGGAAGCACTTGATTTACTAAAACTAGTGGGGATTCACAATGGAGAAGCACGATTCAATCAATACCCTCATGAATTTTCGGGAGGAATGCGCCAGCGTGTAATGATTGCCATTGCTCTTGCCTGCCGCCCTTCGCTTCTAATTGCAGATGAACCGACGACTGCACTTGACGTAACAATTCAAGCCCAAATATTAAATTTAATGAAAAACATGCAAGAACGTTTCGGCACATCCATTATCCTAATCACTCATGATCTTGGTGTCGTTGCTGGGATGTGCGACCGTGTTGCTGTTATGAAAGATGGAGAAATTGTAGAAACAGGCACGACAAATGAAATTTTTGAAAATCCACAGCACGTTTATACAAAGAAACTGTTGAACGCACTACCAAGATTAGATGAAAAGAAAAAGACTAAAAAGCCTCCCCGTATTAAAGACGGTTTAGATCCTTCTAGCCCCTTACTTGAAGTAAAATCCTTGAAGCAGTATTTTGATGCTGGAAAGGGAAATTTGACGAAGGCTGTTGATAGCATCAGCTTCCATATACGACCCGGTGAAACACTTGGGCTCGTTGGGGAATCTGGTTCAGGAAAATCGACAACAGGTCGTGCCATTTTACGACTTCATGAACCAACTGAAGGTGATGTACTTTATCAAGGAATGGCTGTGAATAGATTATCAAAAAATGAAATGAAAACAATGCGGCGTCATATGCAAATGATTTTTCAAGATCCCTATTCATCCTTGAACCCGCGCTTCAAAGTGCTCGATATAATCGGCCAGGCACTGGATATTCATCGCTTAAGCAAAAATAATGAAGAACGTAAAAAAAGAGTAGAAGAATTGCTCGTCATGGTCGGACTGGAACCGTCTCACGCCATGCGTTACCCACATGAGTTCTCAGGTGGGCAGCGGCAGCGTATCGGCATCGCACGCGCATTAGCCGTAGAGCCCGATTTCATCGTCTGTGATGAGCCTTTATCAGCACTCGATGTATCGATTCAGTCTCAAATTGTAGAATTACTGGAAGACCTTCAACATCGGCTTGGACTAACCTATCTTTTCATCGCCCATGATTTGTCGATGGTCAAACATATCAGTGACAGAGTCGCAGTTATGTATGCAGGCAAAATTGTTGAACTTGCTGAAAGTGAAGAGTTATACAATAATCCGCAACATCCCTATACAAAATCATTACTTGCCGCCATTCCAATTCCAGATCCTCGTATCGAATCGAAGAAGAAACGAGTGCTTATGGAAGAACAAACAACAGCAGATCGCTACCAACTGGAGAATTCTGATTTTGTGGAGGTATCTAAAGGGCATTGGGTAGCTGTTCCTATTAAATAATCTGATACAGTATTTGAAACAAAAAAGCAGTCTACCCTTTACGTATGAAAGGTTGGATTGCTTTTTTGAGGTGACAGTTGCCCGACCTTTAGTAATTTCTAGATTACACTTTGTGTATGAGGTAATTTCATAAAATCCTATCCCTTTAGTATCAAAGGTTTCAATTAAATAAAAATGAGGCACCTCTCCAAATTCCGTATAATGAAAGTGACTAAACAACCAATATCGAATGGGGGAATGCATCATGGCTATTATTATGCAAATTAGCTTTTTTCAGCCAACAATTATTCTATATGAAGGCGAATATATATATAATTCGATGAACTTTTCCGCTCAACTTGTGTACGTAAGCATAGCTACTGTTACGACAGCTTCGATGATAAATACCGTACATTAAGATTTACACGCCCAAAAGAATGCAGTACCTGTCCATTGAGAGGATTCACTCTGACAAAAGGTGTTCAAAATCAAATGTGCAACGGATATTCGGAAACAGACATATCTAGTACGTGGATCCCAATTATAGAAGAAACTTCACAAAGAACGTACCGTATTAGAACGCGTTAATGCCTTTTTAAAGGTGTACTTTCATTGTGTTGCTGCTTCCATGCAGGAAATTGCCAGTGGCGCTGATTTACAAGTTGAAAAAGCCCAAGAAAGTTCAATATCCATCGAGGAAATGAGCATCGGCATCCAGCGAATTGCGATATTTACAGATGATCAACGATTCCGAAAAATCCTTTGGCCATATCTTACTGTTCAAAAAATAGAAGAATTCTCGATAAACTCTAGAGATAATACAAGAGTTGTAGCAAAAGCTTCTGTATCTCAGCTACATGCTGTTCATCAAATTTCGGATGAAGCACAGGTATTGACGGATCTATCGGATGAATTGTTGGATGTTGTAAATACGTTTGTTGTGAAGGCATGATAAAAAGGTATACGATGGAATCAATGATGGTTGTATAAGCGTTGTTAGGTAGTTAGCAGCGGATTTGGGATTTTATTATTGAATGTATCTCTGAGCTTCGACTTTCTCTTGAAACCAAAAACTATTCACGAACACAAAGTCTTTCGGTGAAAGTCACCGTAACCAACAACGGACAAATTGAATCGTCCTATTTTTAAAATTCCTACCTAAAAAAATCCAGTACATTAGATTTTCTAACGTACTGGATTTTTGTTGCTCACATTTTACTAGTTTCATCAAGTGGTCGGGAATTCCCTCGATATTCACGCGTTTATTTCTTTTCACCATATTGTGATGAGCTCGGATTTGATCATTTGAATCCACAATAGATATGGAAGTGGAATGCGTAACAAATCCAGCATCACTTTTTCAAAATAAAGGTAAAGTTTTGAGTGATTCTTTTGTTTCTTCCTCTGTTCCTTTTGACTTCAATTAGATGTTTTACTTGTGTTACTGCTTCGCTTCTTTCACTCTCTCTTTTCTAGAGGTCTTATAGAAGAATATTTCGTACACGACAGGAACAATGATTAACGTTAACAATGTTGATGAAGTTAATCCTCCAATTACAGTTACCGCCAACCCTTTTGAAATAAGCGTTCCTGATGAAGTGGTCATGGCAAGTGGAATTAATGCTGCAATTGTAGCAAATGCCGTCATTAATATCGGCCGCAATCTTGTTTTTCCAGCTTCAACCAGAGACTCGCGAATTGTTAATCCTCGTGTTCTGTTCTGACCTATTCGATCGACAAGTACAATGGCATTTGTTGTAACAATACCAATTAGCATTAAGAAGCCAATCATAACACTAACAGATAATGGCTCTTTAATCACGTAAAGTGAAACCAGTGATCCGATTGGCACAAAAATGAGTGATGATAAAATAATAAACGGAATTCTTGCTTTCGCAAATGTTATTAACATCGTTAAGTACACAAGTCCAATGGCAACAATGATAGCAATTCCTAACGATTGGAAAATCTCGACTGTATCATCGTTTCCTCCTCCACTTGTCAGTGAAACACCGTCTGGTAAATCCAGTTTTTCTACGCCGGCTTTTATTTTTGCTGACACAGCCTGCACATCGTTTCCTTTCACCTGGCCTGATACCCGTGCGTAAACCCTGCTATCTAGCTTCTGAATAGATGTGAATGCATCAATCTTCTTGATCTCTGCTATTTCTGAAAGCTTGACTGGACCTTTTCGAGAAAAAAGGGAAACGTCCCCCAGTTGCTCTTTTGATTGAAGCTCCTCATCAAAGGAAAGTTGAACCTCCTGCTCATTACCGCCCAATGTTAACGTTCCCACATTAACAGGCTTCATTTGATCACTGACTGTCCCGAGAATTTGGAACCCAGATAATCCATATTCCATAGCTTTGTCAGAATTGATTTGGACTAAGAACTGCTTTTGCTTTTCACTAAAATTATTCGTAACATACTTTAAATCACTATTTTGGATCATATACTCTTCTACCAGCTTAGATGCTTTTTGCAACACATCTAGGTCATTGGAAAACAAATCAATATCCACATTATTGTTTGAAGGAGGTCCGCCTGTTTCTAACTCCTGAATAGTTATTTTCAACTCAACATTTTCTTCAGCTGAAATATTTTCTATTTTTTGCTCAAGGGATTTTATTGTTTTTTCAACATCTACATTGTCTTTTAAATTCACAAAATAGCTTGCTTTGTTTTTAAGCCTAAGTCCTGTAACAAAGTCTCTGGCACCAACCGAAGTGGTTACATCAGCGATTTCCTCTTGACTGCTGAACATGTCTTCGATAAGCAGTGAGATGTCATTTGTATTATTCAAAGGTGTTGATGAGGGTAGCTCAATAGAAGCGGTTAAGGTTTTTGACTGTTCGTTTGGGATAAACGTGAACCCTAAAGCAGGCACCACCGCAAAAGAACCCGCTAGTAATAAGACAGATACGACTAAAATTATTGCTTTGTTATTTAAGGATTTTTCAATTATCGGGCCATACAGCCTTTGAAGAACCCCCTCTTTTTCCTCAGCAGGCACTTTCTTAAAGGAAAACTTCGCCAAAATTGGGACGATTGTAACCGCGACAAGTAAGGATGCCAACAGCGAGAAAATAATGGTTAATGCAAATGGCAAAAAGAATTCCCCTGTAATTCCACCGACAAATCCAATTGGGAGGAAAACAACTACAGTCGTTACTGTTGATGAAGTAATCGCCTTTAGTATTTCTTTTGTAGATTCTAAAATAATTTTATCTGACATGCCTTCATTCGACTTTCGAACGCGCCTAAAGATATTTTCGATGACTACAATACTGTCATCCACTACACGCCCTACAGCTACTGCCATTCCTCCGAGGGTCATAATGTTTAACGAGATGTCCAGTTGTTTAAGGAAAATTGCAGCAATCACTAACGATAGCGGAATAGAAACAATTGCAATAATCGTAGCTCTTGTATTCCTTAAGAATAGTAGTACTGCTAGGGAGGCAAACAATGCGCCCAGTAAACCTTCTTTGACTAACGTACTAACCGATTTTTCAATATCTTTCGCAGAGTCTATTCCAATTTCATAAGCAAATTTGTCATCATATTTAGTTAAGACGCTCCTGATATTCTTAGCAACTTCTACTGTATTGGCATCCTGTTTTTTCGTAATGGCCATGGATAACGATTCGCTCTCATTATAGCGAGCCAATTCGCTTTTCCCTGTTACTTCTTTGATGGATGCTACATCTTTTAATCGTATCACTTCTAATGGTTGATCCCCAAAAGGAGGTGTGAGTTGCAAATTTTCCAGCTTAGAAACAGTTTCAAGATTTTCTTCCACACGTACCGGAATTTGCTCTTCATTTTCTGTTAACTCACCTGCTGGAAAGGACAAAAACCTCTCATTGATTTGATCTTTGATGCTACCGAGAGAAAGACCGACTTGTTCCGCCTTCTCTTTGTCCACCGTTATTTGCACAATATTGTCGGTCAACCCAGCAACGGAAACGCTATTAATTCCTTTTATTTTGTTAAGCTCTGGAATAACAGCATCTTTCATGACCTCTTCAATATTTTCTCCATTTTTGCTAAAGAACGAAATATTATAGATAGGAAAAGAACCAAAAGATAGTCGGTTTACTTTGATTTCAACCTGATTAGGGAGCCCTACTTCCTCTATTCCCGAATTGACTTGCTGTTCTACCTTATCCAGATCTGTATCAAATGGGAACTCCAAGGTAATGATACCGATACTGTCATAAGAAGAGCTGCTTATTTTTGTTACGCCGTCTATTGAATTAAGCCTCTTCTCAATCTTTGAAACGACCTGCTTATCCACATCATCTGGAGATGCCCCTGGATAGATGGCTTCAATAGACAGTTGAGGAAATTCAATATCCGGGAATTGATCGATCTTTAATTTTGAAAAGGAATAAATACCACCAAGCACAAGTAAAAAAGAAATAATAAAAACAGCCATTGGATTTTTCAAACTGAATTTTGTTAAAAAATTCATCAAATAACCTCCTCTTTTGTTTGTAATCCTCTATATTAAGTGAATGTTATTCACATTCATCCTATCTATCGATTGATAGGTTATAACTAAAAAAAAGAGGCGTATCCTTTTTTTCTTTTTATCTTAAAGGTGCTAATCCGTATAAAAGGACATTTGTGTAAAATCTTGCTTGTTCTTTTGCTATGTGCTCCTGAAGCTGGACATCTCTGTAATTCGATGAAATTAAATTCAAAAGCAAGTAGGCAGAAGGTATGGGGTATGATCCAAACTCAATAGGGTTTCTAATTTGCCCTTCTTTTATTCCCTTTTCAAAAATGGAAGCGATGGGCAATTGGTAAGATTCAATCCACCATTTATCTATTTCTTTTTTGTCTTCTTCACCTAACTCTTTTTCAATATCGTGGAACATTTGCCCCATTGAAGATGGTTTATTCATTAATATATGATAGGTCACTTGAAACAAACACTCTTCAATATCATTGCCGTGCTTTTTAATAATTTCTCTGAGCGCTGTTTGCATCTTCAACAACTCGGATTTTAACACTTCAACATAAAGGGCCTTTTTATTTTTAAAATGATGATAAAGAGTCGGCTGAGTGATTCCGCAAATTTCAGCAATTTTTCGGGTGGACACAGCTCTATATCCCATTTCCATAAAAAGCTCACGAGCGACCTCTACAATTTTCTGATGTGAATTGTTAATATGTTCAAACTGATTATTCATAATCAAAATCCCTTCTAAACTTACAGAAACCTATCAACTGATAAAATCATAATATGATTACTATTTTGTGTCAACAGCGAGGACTTTTTTTGAACCCAAGCCCTACATATAAAAAAGGTACTTCCGGCAAGATAATGAAGGTGGACGAAAAACAGAATACATATAGAGCTACAGGTAATCCTAATTTTCTGGGTTACCAAACAAACGTGTGATTTCAAACAAACTTTTTTGAGCTTTCACGATTAAATGAGTGACTGTTCCAATAGTAAAAAAAGCACCCATTTCTCTTTACTGGAAATTGGTACTTCATTTATTCGCCATATGTTATCGTGATTCTTTTGGAGGTTGGCACACGTCACATTTACGTTGGTTTTTATTGTTAAACTTCGTAAATGTTTTTTCAAAGTTGCTACCACATGCACATTTAAATAATAACCTTTGAGAAAAACCGTGATATTCCGTCGTTAACAACTTACTTTCCGAATTTTTCTCAACAAATTCTTTAATTTTATCGATTGTCCACCGTTTTTGCATTCTTTTACACCTCCCTATTTCATCCGTTCAACTATGAGTAAAAGTCGTAATTATCCTAAGTTCCTCATTATAACATGAGCTAGCACACAATGAAAATCGACAAAAAACACTTATGGAGTCATATGATGCAATCTTAACTTCGCCAAATGTGAGTAGCTTAATGGTGCGGTAGCTGTCTTCCACATCTGGCCATATCTATAAAATACACGTTAGAAGACCTTTCATCAACTACGTAAGTTGATGAAAGGTCTTCTTGATGAGTTTGCTAATGCTTGGTCTAACCAGATAAGCAGTTAGATAGTGCCACCCATGTCCCAATGTCAGGCATTGAAGTTAGTCTATAGCCATGGACACATTAAACTTATTTGAGTACTCATTAACAATTAGATTCGATTATTTTTCATTCTCTGATGTAAGAGACCATCTGAATGTTTATTTTCACCTACTACAAAATCTGTCATGTAATAAGTCAAATAGTCCCCATAGTGATTGTTTGTTTTCAACAAAAGTTCATCTACATAGTAAGCTCCTTTTGGTATTTGATCTAATAGCAGGACGGATAAGGAAGCATAGATACCGCAAGCTACTTGAAAGTAGGTAGCATTTGTTTTGTATTCTGAGAATATGGAATCATTGCTTGACACATTGTACATATAACGTTCCTTATCCTGATAAACCAGGAGTACTCCAGCTAAATCCTCGCCCTCCAGTGTCGCATCAAATGGATCTAGTACCTTCATTTCATGGTCCCATAATTTATCCAAGTCATCTAGGTTTGAACGAATTAACTCTGTCGTATGGTCATTTACCTTATATAAGAACCCACCTTCCATGTCAAATAACTGGCCTAAAGTATATACCTCTTCATGTGGCATTAAACAACCGTAAAACTGTTTGTCCCCTAACGTAACCTTAAATTCAACATCATAAACCTTTTCGTACAAGAAGAGTGGGATGTGATTCTTCATAAACATTGGATAACTTAAAATTGCCTCATCCAAAAAACATTCCGGCGCCCAAGTTGTATATATGACATTTTCTTTAGCCATTTTCTTATTCTTATAGAAAGAGGTATCATGCTCCACAATATAACAACCAAGCGGAAGCTCTTCTGATGTATCTGATTTAAGGAGTTCAATCGCCATCCATTGAACTACACCTGGATTCATTCCAGAGCCAATTATGGCTGATGAATTTATAAATTCACCTTTATGCTTTTCTAAATGCCTAAGTCTCTCTATTAAGCCAAAACCTTCATACAATTCTTCATTCTCATCGACCATTGTGTTTTCTAACGCAGTATTTACATAGTTTATTCCAAGTTGGTCACAGCATTGTAGCATTTCAACCGTATCTGCCCAGGAAACGTCAACAACAAGTGATGTCTCCGTTTTTTTTAGATGGTCGATAAATCTTTTATTATCTTTAAGGTCAAATTGATGCAGCACAATATAGTTTTTCAAATTTGGAAATAAACGATGAAAGTAATCGTCCTTTTGCTGTTTGTTATCAACTAAATGGATCCTACTCTTCTTAATTATGTGATGGATGGGATCCTTTTTATCATGAGCTGATTTATTTAAAATGGAGAGGATTGACTTTGCAACTCCTCCACCACTACCTAAAATTGTGATTACTGTATCTTTATCCTTCATTTCAACGCCTCATTTACTATTTTTTATAATATATGTAGTTGAAATTGAATGAAGGCAGACAGTTGTCCATCGAAGCGAAAAATAAAATTCTTTTGAACTGTTTTTTTATAAATTAAGTAATCTGCACAAGCCTTCTTATAACTTGTACATAAAGTGATTAGAGGATGATCGTAAAAGTTGGGGGTTTATTCCACTATGACAATTCATTCATAACAATATAAGAAGGAAGTGGTTTCATGGATACAAATGGACAACATCTCGTTATCGATGCGTTTGAGTGCCATACAGAAATTCTTAATAACGCAGCAGAGTTAGAAGAATTGCTAACGAAAGCAATTAAGCAATTAGGAATGGAGATTCTATCATCTCATTTTCATTCTTTCACACCTCAAGGGGTAACAGGAGTTATTGGTATTTCAACGTCACATTTTTCAATTCATACATGGCCAGAACATGGTTACGCAGCGTTAGATTTATATACATGCGGAATTCAGGATATATGGCCAGCATTAGAAGAGGTTCTTAAAAAAATACAAGCTAAGCAAACGGCTGTGTACGAGCTTACTCGAGGAGGAGAATTCCACAGTAAACCTGTAATGAAAAAAATAAATATTACTTCGGCTGTCGAGGCGGAAGAAAACATTGAATCACAAGCATTGTTTCAATTACGGGACGACCGCGGGAATGAGTGGGATACGATACAATTAAAAGAAATGGTGGGTGGAAAACATAATATTCTATTTCATGGGGAAAGCCAATATCAAGACATATTATTAATCGAGGCTAATGATCTTCGATTATATTTAAACCAAGAGTTACAGTTTTGTTCCCTGGATGAAAGATATTATCATGAAGCGTTAGTCTATCCAGCAATGGAGGTAGCAGGTTCCCATGAACGAATTCTCATTTTAGGTGGAGGAGACGGTCTTGCTTTGCGAGAAGTACTTAAATATCCAAATGTTAAGCATGTTGATCTTGTAGACATTGATTCAATGATTATTGAACTTGCAAAAAATGAACCAGCGTTATTAGCCCAAAACAATCGTTCATTATTGGATCACAGGTTGAATGTTCATACCGAGGACGCCAAAAAATATATAGATGGGGAGCTGCAGCCTTATAATGTGATTATCATCGACTTTCCAGATCCTGTCGACCCACTCCTTAGCTCACTCTATACCAAAGAATTATTCAGCAAGTTAGCCAATCACTTAACGGTTGATGGTGCACTAGTTTGCCAATCAAATTCACCAGAAGATACACCACAAGTTTTTTGGAGTATCGCTAAAACAATAACGGAAGCAGGCCTATATACTATGGGATACAATGTCATTGTACCTTCTTTCGGTTTATGGGGATTTCATTTAGCGACACATAAAAAATTCACAGGAAAAATACCGGAAATCTCTGTACCACACCAAGCTCTTTCTACCAACATGGAAGCGTTGTTTCAAATTCCTTCATCAATAAAATCTTTACAGGAATCCGCGATTGTAAATAAGGATGCTAATCTGAAATTGCATGAATTATACCAAAAGGAAATAAAAGAATTAGAATGACAAGATTAAAGTCAAAATAAAAGTGTCACGCTAGAGTGCCTAACATGAAAATTCATGCCCCCATGAAAACACTAGGCACCGCCTAGTTCCACAAAGAATTTGGGGGCAGTTTTTCCTTATGCTCTTTCTGTCCTTCCTGTCCAACATCTGACCTCGCAGTAAAACTTGAATCTACCGTTTTAATCTAATTACAATACTAAGCATTACTGGTCATTATAATGTGATATTATTGTATCGTATAGATTTGTTGTGGCTTTGAAATAAAGACACGATGTTTGTAAAATAGATGAGATGTTTAAAATAAAGTCGCACCGTTTATAAAAATGTTGCGATGCTTTTTCTCTTAGATTTTTGTCTAAGGGTATTTTTTTTAAAGGATGTGTTATTTATGAAAGCTGTGATTGTAAAAAAAACAGGTGGTCCAGAGCAACTGGAGCTTGTCGAGGTTGCTATCCCCCAACCAAAAGAAGGGGAATTGCTTATAAGTGTTCATGCAGCAGCGGTAAATCGTACAGATATTATAACCCGTGAAGGGAAAGTAGGGTATGCTGAAAATCCTATTTTAGGTGTAGAAATTGCCGGAACAGTTGTTGAAGTAAATGGTGATAGTTCCTTTTCTGTTGGAGATAGAGTAATGGGGCTGGTTAATGGTGGTGGTTACGCCAAGTTTGCTGTCATGCCAGCCGATCGAGCGATGAAAATTCCCAAGTCTTTATCGATTGAAGAAGCTGCAGCGATTCCTGAAGTGTTCCTAACTGCCTATCAAACATTATTTTGGATAGGTAAACTTCAAAAACAGGAAACAGTATTAATTCATGCAGGTGCAAGCGGAGTTGGAACAGCAGCAATTCAATTAGCAAAAAAACTTGGTAATGCAAAAGTTATTGTTACTGCTGGTTCTAAAAGAAAACTCGATTTTTGCCAAAAACTTGGAGCTGACGTCCTTATAAATTACAAGGAGCAGTCATTTGATGAAGAGGTTCTAAAAGCAACAAACGGGAAAGGTGTAGATTTGATTTTAGACTTTATTGGCGCTGATTATTGGGAGAAAAATTTAGCATGTATTAAGAACGAAGGTCGATGGGTTCTTATCGGAATACTTGGTGGACATGAACTGGAAAAGGTAAACTTATTTAATTTGATGTCGAAGTGTATTCAATTAACAGGGACATTACTAACCCCAAGAAGTGATGAATACAAAGCTCTTTTAACTAAAGAATTTGCCGAAAACGTAACACCTTATTTTGAACGAAAAAATGTAATACCTGTTATTGACACTAAATTCCCTTTTGAAAAGGTTAGAAAAGCTCATCTACATATGGAAGAGAACCGCAATATCGGTAAGATTATACTTGAGCTATAGGGTTAGTTTTGTAAGTTTCATAGATCTTGAAAATGAATGAAGATAAATTAACAATTGCTTCAGGTCATTGTAAGTCAGTAAAAAATGATTTCCCATTTAAGTAACAGATGATTAGTTGAAGAAGGATTACAAAAATGATCAATCTTTTTTATAAAAGAGTAATCCAATTAAATACTATAAGAGCGTGTTTTGATTAGTCTTTTTTCAAAACACGCTTTTTTCTTTTACTCTTTTTTGTATTTGAATTGTTACCACCTAAAAATAAGAAATCAGTTCGAACAATTATGGTTGATGATCAGTTGATTGTACTGTTGAAAAAATATCGCAGAGAGCAAATGGAGCTAATAATGAAACAGCAATTGGTTTACGTAGACCAGAATTTCATTTTTGCGTAGAATACTGGATATCCCAGATGTATGAAACAGGTAATGAATCGTTTACAGCGTCTTTTGAAACATTTGGATTACAACAAGTACATTACACCACATGGCTTTAGACACACACATACATCCCTGCTAATAGAAGCCGGAGCTAACGTTAAAGAAATCCAACAGCGATTAGGTCATGGAGATGTCGACACAACAATGGACATTTATGCTCATATGACCAAAAACATTGAAGAAAAGACCTCTCATAAGTTCAGTGAACTCACGAAAGGTCTTTTTTAAAAACTCAAATTTAATTTGTTTCGATATCCGGAAGTTAGCAAAAAGTTAACATTTCATGAATAACCTTCTCACAAACCCATACATATCAAGGTTCGAGAGGGGTTATTACATCATGCCGCCCGTGAGTTGAAAGTGTATAACATCGTTAACAAGAGGTGCGGAAAGTGCGGTAAATCAACGTTTTGGATGTTACTTACTGTAGTATCTTGAACGGGGGGTTACCGCTTACTATGGGATTGCGTTAGCAAAGTATTAGCATCAAAGTAATAATACCCGTGGGTTGAAAGTGTATAACATCGTTAATAAGGGGATCAAAAGCGCGGTAAATCAACGTTTTGATGTTGCTCGCTGCAACATCTTTAACGGGAAGTTACCGCGTTTTATGGGATTGCGTTAGCAAAATGTTAGCATTTCAAACAGAGAATTTGTCAGCATTGTTCACACAGACAACATGTGAGAAGTGTATATAGCAACACCCTCAAGTTCTTTTGTACCTTCTTTTTCTTGTCCAATACAAAAATGTACTGTAAGCTTTAATCCAAAATGGAAAAGGATCAATTATAATTTATATTTAAAGTCTAGAGCCTCACAAACTATATCGAGAATTACATAATCAAGCTCTTTCTTCGAAGTATTCAAGGACGTTAAGAACTTCTTATTTCTTTTAAAAGACTTCCACAAAAGCTTTTTATCTTCATTATCTAATTTTATTTTATATAAAAGGTTTGACAATGCGATTATTAGATCTTTATTAATACTTTTACTGTTGCCATCAGAAGTAAATTTGCCGAAATCTTCCTCATTGTACTTCGGTTGCAATCCTAATATCGGGTTTACGAGCAATTGGGTTGATGCCGACATCAAATTCACATATGCCGCTAATTCGTATTGCTGGGCTTCAGTCATTTGATTATAATCCAATCCAAACGATTCAATTTTTTCAATTGCATTATGAAGTATGACACTTTCATCTATTATATGGGATATGCGTTCATTAATTTCAACTATGGCAAGCTCATAGGAGTTTATATCCCGATTGCTTATCAATGTAAAAATGTCTTCAAGTCGGTCCTGATTACTCTTAGTCTTCCAAAATAGAAGCCCACTACCCAAAAGTGCAACACCCGCGATTGCCCAACCGATAGGTCCAGCAAGAGCCAACAGGGCGTTTCCGGCCACGATACCTCCACCACCTGTAGCAAGTGTTCCACCGCCCAACCACGCTAATGCAGCTTTAGTAGCGGCCGCACCACTTAAAGTGGATATTGCCGTACCGGTTGATGCAACACCAAAAGTTGTAGCTACACCCATTGCTGCAGTAGGACCAAGGGCTACTACAGCAACACCTGCGCCAACACCTACCACACCTTTTCCAGCATTTTTTGCAACAGCATTTTTATAATCTGCCTCGATTTTTTCAACCTGTTGTTTCCAAATTAAACGAACATTTTTTAGTTTATTATATTCCAAACGTTTTTCACTTGGTATGTTTCTAATTTTATCAAATAGCTCCTGAATATCGTTTAATGAAGTATATAGATTGTAAGTGCTTTTCCCAAGCTCCTCTATTTTATTGTTTGTCTTTTTGATGGTAGATTCAGCTTGTTCTTGGGCAATTTGTAGATTTGATTTCCTCTTACTCACTCTTTATTTCCTCCTAAAAAATAAGAATCTATTTCCACTTTGCTCCTTAGTATTTCATTATTTGGCACATTTCTCTTTTTAGCTAACATAACAGATTTTTCAAATGCGTATAGAAACATATCACTATTCTCAAAATCAACTATAAAGTTCAAAAGACTTTTATCGTCATATAATTCCGATAGTAATTTGAGTCCTTCAATATAATCTTCTACAACTATTCTTTCTTTTCTCGCAAAGAATATTTCTCTTTGAGCTTTTTGGATTCCAATTTCACGCTTAACTTCACCATATAGGGAAATAGTAAATCGTCCAACCCCTACAATATTAAGACGCAAGAAAAACTCTGTTGGATTAAAAGTTCCTGCACCTGTTAATAATCCACGGATAGTGGCTTCGCCAATATCCAAGGTGCAAAATGTCCCATGCGCTACAGTCAACATTCTTTTAACAGTTGGGTTTGAAAAAGGTTCACACTTTCTCCACATAAGTGAAAATGAACGAGTTTCTTTATCAATTTCAGCATAATATTTTATAAGTCTTCTAATAGCATAAACAAGACGAACTAACATCTCGTTCACAAAAACTGGAATGGCTTGGGCCGATTGAAACCTTGTGTCATATCCTGCTTTATATATATTAATAGCCAACTCATTTATCGACTTGTCAAACTGCGATACAGGAATATTCAGGGATCTTTTTAGTGCAATAATATCATTTGTCCATGTCCATAAAGGTGAAGGTATTCCCATTCCACGCCTATTGTTACCTGATGGGCCTGAAACATCAGATATTAAATGTCCAAACCAGTTAGCAATGGCACAGAATAATTTACTTGTTATGTTATTTCCCCTTAATTCAAACTTCCCATCTGCATCGGCTAAGGATATTAGTTCACCACCGGAAATGAAATGCGAGGAATTAGTAAACTGGTCTAATATTGAAAAGAACAACCCAAGTAAACTTGGATTATGTGCAAGTGATTTAAAGTGATGATTTGTCGGATTCAATCCAAAAACAAAACTTGCAGCGTCACCAGCACCACGCTGATCATATGGAATTTTAAATTTCTTTTCAAGAAATCGTATTGCTGAAGACAAAGAGTTCTTCCCTTTATCCTTCCATCCACACAGTTTTGCAAAATCAGTTGTTCGATCAGCAAACCATTTATCAGTAATAACTCCGCAAGGGGATTCTCCAGGCTTACCGACTAGGAAAATATCAACGATACCACACAACGCGCCCGAACTCGCCGCTAATATATAATCCAATTTATCACAATTCGGCTTTAAGCTGTGAATTGATTCAATAGTTTCATCTAAATTCTGTATTTCCAGCTCCGCTTGATTTAGTGCCGCGAAAATAGACGATGTGAAATCATATTTACCATCAGCCACGCTCATTTCAAGCAACAATTTTGTGTTTTTTGTTTTCATTAAACATATCCCTCACTTACGCACACCTCATATTAATTTATGTTTCTTCCAATATTCATCCCGAGTTAGTCACTCTAACTTCCAATAAATTCATTGTATCATATATACCGCAAAACTAATTAAATATTCAAAAGTGGTGCTAATAGAACATAATACAAAATGTAGTAACTGTGGAATGCCCCCGAAATTTCTTCATCCATGGTTGTTTAAAAAGAACAAATTTATCAATAACAAAAAAAGAAACCCAACCATTAAGGTATTGAGTTTCTTCAATCAACAAAATTATTTCTTCAAGCAAGTAATGAATAAGATGAAAGGGGCGATTAACTTAAAAGTTTTGGATTACCACATAAGTACGTTAAATCAACGTTTTGAGCATTACTTACTGTAACATCTTTAACGGGGATTTTCCGCTTTTTCTGGGATTGAGTTAGCAAAATGTTATCATGTTCTTTATTGTATAAAGTATGTTTGCACACACAGCATGGATGCTGATAGTTTTATGTTTATGCAAAAAAGATTGATCCACTTAGATTCAAGCATTTTATTACAGCCCTCCAAGTAACACCTTCCACTAACCCCCATCTGCTAGAACAAATGATTATTGTAGATGAATTGAGCTACTTAATCAGAGTTTGGAGCTACCCACTGCCAGAATTAGATTCATTTATTTCGTATTATTTTGTAGTATCCATCTTTATTTTGATCCTCCTGAAAATCAGAAATCCAGTTATTTTCTTTAAATGCGGCTAACAGCTCTTCATTAACCGTATTAATTTCAAACTTTGGTCTTTTCCGTTCTTCAAAGATTTTCTTATATTCCGCCAGGCCTAATATATCAAGATACTCCATGGATTCCGCCTTGCCTAAAAATTGTATCATCGAAATAAATAAATCAACTTTAATGCCGTGATCCAAATCACTTGATTCTATTAATATTTTCAACAAATGATTGGCAACATCTTTAGGATTTTCAATAATTAATCCTATATTATCTATTGCCAAGCCAAGTATTATTTGCATAAGTTCCTCATCCCAGTTTTCGTAGGTTACGAAAAGATGGAAAAGATCATCTGATTCAAGATTATTCTTCAGAATATGTGCAATGACGACAGTAGAATATTCTTTATTCACAACTGATAACGAATCACTTGTGAAGTCAAGTAACTTAATCTTTATATCATCGCTAACATCCCAATTCAATATTTCAACAACCTCATCAAGTACAAATGCTTCCCTCGTAATTGTATCCACATATTCATCAAGGTTCTTTTTAATAAAATATAGAGCCTGACTTGAATAGTTATCCCGTATAAATAGTAAATTATCAAGATTCATTGGAACAATGCTCTCATCGATAATTATTCGTAACTTGTCATCAGTTATGCCACCAATATCGAAAATATTATACGAAAAATCAAGGGAGGCTAGTATCTCCCTGTACTTGTGATTTAATAGCCCATTAGAAACTATTGTAGCATCGAAGAATTCTTCTGATGCTTCATCGCCGTAGATATCTTTAATTTCAAGAAAATTCAACATGGATTTATCAGTATTTATGAAAGATATTAACGTAGAATCTATTGTTTCACTCTCATCAAAATAATCAACAATATTTTTTTCTGTATACCCAACTAGGTCTTCACTTAATAATGACATCCACAAATTTTTATCTATTACTTCATCAATTGAAGTTATTGGGGTCTTTAATAATTTAATATATAATTCTTTTTTCTCTGTAGCAATTTCTTCATTGTTTAAAATTTGTAAGGCTGCTTCTTCAACATCATTGATAACCTCGTTGCTATTTGACAAAATAACCTCAATATAAATATCTATGTTATCATTTACATGGCGTGTTAAAGGTGAATCGGGTTGACTTAGCACCATTGTATAATTCTTATGATTTATATCTTCCTCTTTACTAATCTGATAAAACTTCCTAAGTATAGTACTCAAATTATCAAAGTTAATTTCGTATAATGAGTTGGAATAAACCTCATGTAAAAGTTCATCATTTGCATTTGAAATACTAACAAAAGACACATTCAACAAATTAAAACCATGAATGAGCCTCTCTATATCGGGGTCATCTATATTTAAGTAATCTGTACTATTAGAAATGTAATAGGACAGAGCATTCTCACTATCGACAATGGTAAGATTGTCATCCCCTGAGTAGTAAAGTGTGTATTTTGAATATGTCTTAATCTGTTTTTCAGTAAGGGAACTTCCTTCTATTGCAAAAGTGAACATTTCGGGCCATTGTAGATTGAGATATTTTACATAAAAAGAAATTGCCCTTTCAGTATCAAAGTATTCTCCTATAAATTTGAAGTTTCTATTATCCCTGAGTTGTTTTATAAACAAATTAAGAAGGTTCATATTGTTAGGCGTCTTCAAGAGGTGTTCAAACAAATCGAAGTTAAGGATTTCTTCTTGTTCAAAATCCACCGGTCGCGACCTATCTATAACTAACGCAGGATTTTTTAGCCTATAAGTATATTCTTTAGCTTTCTTATCTGTAACACTTCGTAAAAAGGTTTTATCTATTCGACTTAAACTATTCGAATAAAAATATGTCATGTAGTCAGCGTAGGTTTCGTCTATAAATCCATTTCGCAAAATATATTTCAGTAAATCGAAGTATTCACTACCCTTGATTTCATGAAAATTATTTTCAATGCCTATTTCATTTGTTAATGTTACCTTGAAAATATCATCTATATTTTCTCTTGTAATAATCTCATAAAGTTGTTTGGATTGAATTGAAATTATCTCCTGTTCGATATGCGATAATTCATCTTCTAATTCAGGAAGACGACTATTTAACCTGTCGTCTATAGCCTGTTTTCGAATAGGGTATTCCATGTCATACTTTTCCTCTAGTTTCTGTCGCTCTGGATAATACAATCGGCTAGATCGTGAACGCTTCGCATTATATATATCATCTAATTCTTCAATTGATGCTGCATGCTCTTTATTAGCTCTCCCAATCTCTCCTTTCTTAATATCTCCTAAAGCTTTAAGTCTTTCAATTTCAGGATTAATAAAATCCTCTTTTTTAGAAAAAAGCGTATAAACCATACCTTGATTGAGCTGTAAATCGCTAAAATCCCGTGGAAATAAATTCTTATAAGTTATTATTGCAAGCATTTTATCACTATTTAGTTCTGTTGTATTAAGTCTGTTGTAATAAATGATAAACTCATTGTATATGTTTTTTAGAACCCTCATGTCATCTATGTATAATGAAAGCCCTTGTAATAAATTATTATCAAACAAATCATAAATACCGCCTTCCTTAAAATGCGATATAAACTGATCATATGAATTTGAACTATCCACAACTGGGACAACTGGAACTATATAATCAAAAAACTTTGTGCGATCCTTCGATACAAAAATATCGTCCCGCAAAAGATAGAAGAACCTTAGTGGTTTTTCCCCTACTTTTTCGAGTTGAATATTTACCAATGTATTTATCTCGCGCAAACGTTCAAATATTCCATTTGCATCAAAGCGATCCATATCTTCAAATACAATTACATCGGCATTAACATTTTCAAAAAGGTATAAAACTTCATTGAGGTATTTGTCAAAATACGACTCTTCACTTTCCTCGAAAATCTCAATTTCATTCCCCTGCAAACTGACCCTTCTGAATATATTTTTCGTTTTTTGTAATTTTATCACTGAGTAAAGGAAAATAAATAAAGTAATAGCAATTATTATTCCACTAGTGATAAGCGAATATTGGTTCACGGATATTCCCATGAAATCCTTTATCCAAGAGTTTGGTAACGAAGCCACATATCCAGTCCACATTTCAAACATCAAAATATGAAGTATAGACATTATAAATAGCATTGTAAAAAAAGTACCTGGGAAAATATCCATCTTTTTTATTTTCTTCTTTACTTTAAAATTTGTTTGGAAGATACTTTCTGCTGGAATCTGGTGAATTAGCTGATTTAGTATTTTCCCTTCTAATACAGATTCTTTAATTTCAACTTCATCCTCTATATCAGTTTCTTCGAAATGTGCCAGTGAAATCTGAACAAATCGCAAGCCTTTATGTTTTTTTATATATGAAGCTATTAAGCTACTTTTACCAGCACCATATGCCCCGGAGATGGCAACATTTCGAACATCTGGATTTTCGAATATGTAATTAATAGCGTCCTCATAAACTTTTAATTCTATGTCATTATCCGGAGTGAGTTTTTGGAAGTTATATTTATTCTCCTGCTCATTGCTGTCTACTTGACGTTGACGATTCCACATATCTATCTCCTCCCATACTATATTTACAACTAGTACATCATCCTGAACTGGCTTCCTAATCTTTCATTTAATAATTTCAATTGAAAGTCCCCCCTCAACTTTTTAATAACAAGCACTTCATGTTACTATATAACCTAAAGGGGGAGATTCAAATTGCATTTAATAACATTCGGTCAGACATCAATCCCCTATGAGATAGTCAGGAGCCATAAAAGGAAAACTGTTTCAATTACAGTTGATAAAGATGGGGTTAAGGTAATTGCCCCTGATGATGTAGAGATTGAAAAAGTTCAAGATATCGTGAAGGATAAAGTGATTTGGATTCGAAAACAATTACTTCATTTTGAAGAAATTAATGATGATCGACACCAGCGATTATTTTTATCAGGTGAAAAGCTTCCGTACTTAGGGCGGCAATATCGTTTAAAGGTGATATCCAATACAGAAATAGCAGTGCCAAACTTCAAATTTTCGCAAGGAACATTTTTGGCGGAAGTACCAGCTACAATAAATAAAGATCAATATCGTGATGCATTGTTTCCTTTATATGAGGATTGGATAAAGACTAAAGCACTAAAATACGTGAATAATCGAATTTCTCGTTATACAACTATTCTTCAAATAAACCCTTCAACTATTTCAATAAAAAATCAGGAACAACGATGGGGGAGTTGTACACCCAGCGGAAAAGTTCTTTTAAATTGGCGGATTTTCTTAGCACCAGTTTCAGTAATTGATTACGTATTAATACATGAGCTGGCTCATTTAAAACACCTCAATCACTCTACTCAGTTTTGGGAAACGATCAAAATGTTACAGCCCAATTACGAGGAGAAAAAGGATTGGTTACGTATCAATGGGCCTTCCCTCTATATTTAACTCGAAACAGTATATAAAGAAATTGGCGAGAATCCCGCCAATTTCTTTTTTTATTTCTTCCCATATTGGTTCTCCGCCAATGCTAGGAAATAACCTGTAAGCATCGAGGCGTCACTCATGGACATTTTCTCTTTGAGTAACTTTACTTTTAGATCAGCTGTTAATTTGCGCTTAAAATCGGTTTTGGACGACCAATCACTGATAGGGGAGACAGTTTCATCTATGAATTGATGGACGTCAACGGCAATTTCTTTTAGGTTATATGTCGCACTTTCCTCATGGACTTCCATCAGTTTGTTGTAATATGGCTCTTGTAAACTTGTTAAACCGCTTTCCGTCTTTCCGCTAACTTTCGTCATGATTGCTTCGCGTGCTTCTTCTAGCTTTTCCAGCAGTTCAAAAATTGTCATTTGGCGTTCTTTGTACTTTTCGATAAGCTGTTCTACTTTTTCTTTTAATGACGTATAGAAAACTTTATCTTCATCTATTCGAATGGAGATTTCCTTTTTGATAGCGTGTTCCATTTGTGCCGCCTTTGTTTCGGGCTTCACGTTCTTTTCTAGTTCCTCTTTAAAGGACACGTCTAAAATGGATACCGGGTCACGAGCATCAATGCCTTCTGAGTATAAATAGTTCTGTACAAGGCGGCGCACCTTTTCACCACATTCGGAAATATCCATCCCATCATCAATTGCAAAACGGGACTTCGCCAGCTGACGAATAGCACCTAAATGCTTTAAATCGCCCGTAAAACGCTCCGCCTTTGGACTCGGCAAGACCTTGTCCATGCTTTGTGCAAATCGCTTATACGCGATATCAAAATCGGCACGAACATCTTCATCTGTCAAACGTAAAATGGCTGCCTCTAAATCGGCTGTCTTCACACCATCAAAATAACGAAGTGCTGCACGATGGCGTTGCTCCAGGCGAGGTAGCTCATCATCAATGGATTGCAAAGCACCTTTTACATCATTTGCACTGAAAATTTCAAGTGCCTGGTCAAGGAAGCGGGACACGCCAAAATAATCGACAATTAAGCCATATGATTTATTATCGTCATATTTACGGTTTGTACGTGCAATCGCTTGTAATAAATTATGCTCTCTTAGCGGCTTGTCTAAATACATAACCTGCTCAATCGGTGCGTCAAAACCCGTCAGTAACTTATCACAAACGATTAACATCGCCAATTTATCTTCGTCCATTGGCTTTTTGAATCTTGCAATCAAGTTTTTTTCTTCCTCTTTGGAAATGTGGTAGTTACGCATTTCCTCGGAGTCATTTTGACCCGCAGAAAAAATGACGGCTGTTTCAAACTGCCCTGCGGCAAACTCATCAATGAGCTTTTTATACTCGACAGCTGCACGACGTGAAACAGCAACAACTTGTGCTTTATAGCCATTCATCAAAATTTTGTCTTCATAATGGCGCACCATATCTAGCGCAATTTCACGCATACGGTCTGGTGACGTTAACAGTAGCTCGTCGTTTACATACTTTTGCTTAATCTTTTCACGTGTTTCCTCGTCGTATTCATGGAAGGAACGGGAGAACAATTCATCTAATGATTCGCCCTTAACGTGTAAGTTTGGCAAGCGTGATTCATAAAAAATGGCCACTGTAGCACCATCTTCAACTGCTTGCTCTATCGTATATTTATCAATATACGCACCGAATTTACCTGTTGTTGAACGCTTTTCCTTTTCGATGGGCGTACCTGTGAAACCTATGAAAGTAGCATTTGGTAAAGCTTTTCGCATATTCATCGCTAAACCTTTGTATTGTGATCGGTGCGATTCATCGGTCATGACAATAATATTGTGCGAATCCGAAATGAGCGGAAACTGCTTTTCCTCATCACCCTGGAACTTTTGAATAAGCGTCATTACGGTACTCCCAGCACCTTTTGCGAGCTGCTGTTTTAAATCTGCTACGGATGCGGCTTGCGTTGGGTTCGGGAAGCCGGATTGTGTAAAGGTTGTTGTAATTTGCTCATCTAAATCTTGACGGTCCGTAACAATGACAAGCATTGGATTTTGTAGTTTCGTTTGGCGGCGTAGCTTCATCGCTAAATACACCATTGTAAGAGACTTACCAGAACCTTGGGTATGCCATACAACACCGCCACGAAGTGCTGGCTTGTCCTTCGTCAAAATACGGTCAATCGCCTTATTAACAGCGCGGTACTGCTGATAACGTGCTAGTTTCTTTACCTTGCCATCAAAGACAATGAAATTCCGCATTAAATCGAGTAACGATTCTTTACGGAGCATCCCTGCAACCAATACTTCTTGCGCACGTGTAGACCCAACTTCATCTAGCGTTAAAGGATAGGGGTCTTTCCAAAGACCATAGTGTTGCGCCTTTGCAAATACCGTTCCAGCTCTTGCACGATCACGGCTAGTGACGATTAACATTTGATTATACCAAAACAGCTTATCATTCGTTTGCATATAACGCTCAAATTGACGTACACCTTCTGGCAATTGCTTATCCACTTGCACTTTTGGGCTTTTACACTCCACAAGCACTAACGGTAACCCATTAATGAACAAAACAATATCAGGACGAATTGTGCCGTTTGCATTTTCAATACTTAACTGATTCACCACAAGAAATTCATTGTTATCTGGATGCTCAAAATCAAACAATGCAACGGTCTGATTTTTCTTACCCCCGCCAACATCCTGTAATACTGAAATCCCTTGTCCAAATAGCCATTCAAAAATTGTTTTATTGGCATGCCATGTATCCTCTGCCTGAAGCGAAACAAACTGCTTCGCAACCTTTTCAACGTTCGCATCATTTATCCAAGGATTTAATGCACGAATTGCCTTAGAAAAACGCTGCTCAAGTACGATTGTTGCCTTTGAAGAACGTTCCGCCTCAAGCTCTGGCCCTTGCATATGAAGATAACCATAACCTTTTAGCTGCTCAATAAACGGCAGCTCTACCTCGGTATATTCTAATCCACTCATCTACATTCACCTGCCGTTTTACGAAAATTTAAAAGAGGAACACCCTTTATACACAAGCTGAACTTCAAATTAACATTTCACACGAATTCGACCTGTCAGAAGTTGCTGCATTAAACCTTTTTTGAGTTCTTCGTACTTTGCCTTTTCTTGTTCATAGATTTCTATTTGGTTGTCTACTGTTGAAAGAATCTGGGCTATTCTTTGTTGTTCTTCAATATTAGGCAAAACTACTTTAAACTTCTTGGTTTCTTCAATTCCAAAGAACTTCATAGCACTCCCACTATCCAATCCTTGCATCTGACTTTGAACAATTGAACTTTTCATTAACTGATAAAGAAATTCACTTGAAATTATTTCACTATCACTTCTTAATAATGTTAATTGCGGACCTATATTTCCATGAGCTATTTCTTTTGTTACATAAGCAATTGCACCTACTGAGGCACCACGATTGGTGAGTAACACATCATTTAAAGCTAGATGAGCCTTCTTAAGTTCCTTATGCTTTTCTTCGGATATAAAATTTATTAAGTCGATTTGTATTCCGCCATATTTCCCTAGTACTTTGGACGTCAAAAAAGGAATCCCTTCTTCAAGCATCTCATCAGATTTAGGATATTTTGCTCCATAATTCCCATCTTGAATTTTAGAACATACGCTTCCCAGGGTTTCTATATTCCATCCAACAGGTATCTCACCAAGCTCCGTTTGCTTAAATTCCGTATGCCCAATCCCTTTTGTTAGCAATTGCTGCATTAAACCTTTTTTCAATTCTTTTGTTTTCACAATCGACTGCTCGGTTTCATCAATTTGTGCATCTACCGTTGAAAAGATTGAGGCGATTTTTTGTTGTTCATCTTTAGTAGGAATAATAATCTTTAACTTTCTAATCACTCCTAATGCAATAAATTTTTGTACTCCACCATTACTTAGTCTTCTAAATTGCTCATTAACAAAAACAGAATTTAGATATTCTAAAACAAATTTATTATTTAAATTCGAACTTGCAAATTTTAATAAGGCAACATTTTTTATCGATACTTCAAAAGGTAAATTCACAATAACAGGATTACCAACCGTCCCAATCATCCCAAATAAGATGTCCCCATTCTCCACAAAAGAACGACTACTAAAGTGGCGATGGTCTTTCTCTGAAATATAATTTACTTCCGTTAAATCTAGTTTTCCGTTTCTTAAATTTTTTGATGTTAAAAAAGGAATACCAGAATTTATATATTTAGGTGAATCATGCGTTCCATCCCTAACATCCAAAACCGAATCTAGTGTTTCAATTTTCCATTCTACCGGTATCTCGCCAAGCTCCGTCATCTTAAAGCCTTCACGTACTTCACTCATTAAATTTCACCTACCCCAAGTTCGCATAAGTACCCATTTAACTTCGCTTTTGTGTCGTTACGTTTCACTTCGATTGCTTGAATTTCTTGTAGAACAGCCGCAAGATCAACTGGCTCTTCTTCCTCTGATTTATCGATGTAGCGTGTAATGTTTAAGTTGTGGTCATTGTTTTTGATTTCTTCCAGTGGCACAACACGCGCGTATTTTTCAATGTCTTTATATGCATCAAACGTAGAGACAATTTTCGCAATATCTTCATCTCGTAATGTGTTTTGGTTTTTACCTTCTTGGTACTCGTCTTCTGCTGCGATAAACAGGACATTACCTTTGCGTTTTTCGTCTTTATTACGGTTAAAGATGAGAACACTTGCAGGAATGCCTGCACCATAAAATAAATTTGTTGGTAAACCAATGACTGCTTCAAATAGATCAGATTCAAGTAAGCCTTGACGAATTTTCCCCTCAGCACCAGCACGGAATAGTACACCATGAGGCATAACAACCCCCGTCATACCATTTGCTTTTAATGAGGCAATCATATGTTGGATAAATGCGTAATCTCCCAGACTTTTGGGTGGTATGCCGTATTGGAAACGACCAAATACGTCATGCTCCGCTTCTTCACGTCCCCACTCTTTAAGGGAGAAGGGTGGATTGGCAATAATACGGTCAAACAACATGATTTCACCGTCTTCTACAAGCTTTGGTGTACGGATTGTATCGCCTTTTTCAATGCGATGGTCTGGTAGATCATGTAGTAATAAGTTCATCTTCGCAATTGACCACGTACCTAAGTTTTTCTCCTGTCCGAATAGCGACAAAGATTGTGGATTGCCACCTGTTGATTTCACATAGTCTACTGATTGAATGAGCATACCGCCTGAACCACATGTTGGATCATACACGCGCATACCTTCTTCTGGTTTAATCAACTTTACGATAAGTTCTACTACTTTTGAAGGCGTATAGAACTCGCCGCCTTTTTTCCCCGCATCGTCAGCAAACATTTTAATCAAATACTCGTATGCACGCCCCAGCATATCTGGTTCAGGTAAACTTGCATTACGTAAGTCTAGTAATTCAAAGTGTTGCAATAAGCGTTGTAGGACACCATCTGTCAACACTTCTTTACGGTTGAAATCGATTGGTGTTAAAACACCTTCAAGGGTTACGTTTTCGTTTTCAAGTGCCTCAAATGCTACGTTAATCGCGGAACCTATATTTTCAGCCTTTGTACGAATCATTGTCCAACGTGCTGCTTCTGGCACATAGAATTGGTACTGATCTTGGTCATCCACTAATAACGCACCAATCTCCTCACCATGCTCTGCAATAATCGCCTCACGATGCTCTTCAAATACATCATTTAAACGTTTTAAAAACAGTAATCCGAATATGTAATTTTTAAAGTCGCCCGAATCGACCGAACCACGTAAAATATCGGCAGACTTCCAAAGATGCGATTCTAATTCTTGTAAAGTTAATTGATTCATTGTTGTGCCTCCATTGGAATTATAATTCCTTTTACTATACTAACAGTACCATATTTACAGGGATACTGGCACCTAAAGCATAATAGAAATCAGAACCAAAAAAGCCTTTCAACATCTCAGCAAATAGTTGAAAGACCGTCTTATTTATATGGATTTTCATTTGAGCAACTTGCACCGACATCTATTCAAAAAACTGTGTTGAAAATACCATTGAAAATCGGATTTTCAGCAAGCTAATGCGAGGCCTGAAATAGATACAAATTGAAAGCAAATGGTGACAATTTGCTTTCAATTTGTGTATGCATTAGGATTCACCATCTTTTTTAAATGGAATAACATCTCCATTCGGAAATTCCTTTACAAGCATTCCGTTTTTCTCATATACGATGTATGTGTTGTTGACC
Source organism: Sporosarcina sp. YIM B06819 (assembly GCF_033485175.1). NCBI lineage: Bacteria > Bacillati > Bacillota > Bacilli > Caryophanales > Caryophanaceae > Sporosarcina > Sporosarcina sp. YIM B06819. Next base: position 48,200 of record NZ_JAWLIQ010000019.1, read on the forward strand.
TTTGCGTCAATTCTTGCACGTTCCCCGGTCATCTTTGCCCACTTGTCAACCCATGCATATTTTCTTTTAGGTTCGTTGTTTTGTTCTTCCAACATAATGATCACCGCATTTCTTTATATTTTATGAAAGATAAACTGTTTATTTATTGTCACTGTTACAGGAAGATTACTCCCGTTATAGGTCTACAAAGCAGTTGAAAATCAAATTTTTTTATCAATTGAACCTTACCACCCGAATGAATAAAATACCATTGCCACCTTTGTCGTGGCAAAATGAATGATTAAATTACGCAAGAAATAAAAAAAGAAGCCTCCCAAAAGTTCACTGAACTCATGAGAAGCCTCGATTAAAATCCTCTATGTTAGCAAAATGTTAGCAAACCACTTTTATCGTACTCACAAACCCATACATATCAAGGGTTGGGAGCGGTTATTACATCATTCCACCCATAGCACCAGCTGGCTCAGGTAGGTCCACTACAACTGCCTCAGTTGTCAAGAACATCGCTGCTACAGATGCTGCGTTTTGGAGTGCTGAACGTGTCACCTTAGTCGGGTCGACGATACCCGCTTGCATCATGTTAACCCAAGTGCCTTCTGCTGCGTTGAAGCCGATGCCGACTTCTTCGCGTTTCAGACGATCGACAACGATTGAACCTTCAAGGCTTGCGTTGTTAGCGATTTGACGAACTGGCTCTTCAAGCGCACGAAGAACGATTTTCACGCCTGTTGCTACGTCGCCTTCTACAGACTCTAGTAACGCCTCTACTTTGCTGTAGACGTTAACAAGTGCTTTACCACCACCAGAAACGATACCTTCTTCGACAGCTGCACGTGTAGAGTTCAATGCGTCCTCGATGCGAAGTTTACGTTCTTTTAGTTCTGTTTCAGTTGCTGCTTCGACTTTGATCACGGCAACGCCGCCTGCTAATTTCGCAAGGCGTTCCTTTAATGTCTTCTTTAGCGCAAACCGGTATTTCATAGACTATAGTATGTTTCCCCCCTCCAAAAAAAGAAACATGAAGTGCTTGACTCCCTCACTTTAGTCCAATCCAGTATTAATGTTTTCTTTCTTCAACACATCTAATAGATATTCCCAGAAAGCATCCTCTCCTACTTTTCCTATGAATATTGATTTACCCCCTAACCTAGATACACATGCTACTACATTCGCAGGGGCTCCACCTGATTCTCTCTCAAACCTCTCTACTTCCATCAATTTATATCCTTTGACGGTTGGTAAGAAGTCAATCAATACTTCACATCAAGTGTATTGATTGACTATAAAAGGCCAATATAAAACAAAAAGAATACCGTATTCCCTAATTTGATTCAAAAATTTATTTCTCCGGAAGAGCTTTATTTATTGACAAAAGCCGTTGACTACGAGTAGACAGCCCGCAAGTTGGGCGTAATGACATTGATTTAAAATCTCATTACCGCAGCGACATGCGAATGGAAAAGTTTCCGGTATTATGCGGATGTCGGACCAAGTGTCAGTCTGCCAGCAGTCAACTACTCGACGTTATCCAAGGAAGCAGGGTATCTATATTTCGAATTAATGAAAAAACTGTTTGATCTCATTTTGTCAGAATGTAATCGGGAGACTCGCCGAGCAATAGAGATTTAAAACAAACTTTTAATCGTCGATTCTACCGCAATTACGGTAGGTAAACTCCGTCTTCCATGGGCGGTCTATCATGGCGAACGTTCAGGCATCAAGTTGCACATAAGTTACTCGCCAGAGGCTGAGATGCCTGTATGTGTCGTGGAAAGCACAGGGCTTAAACACGATGGACCAATGGATGAAAATTTAGCGGGTCTGCGCTTTGTGCTGGTTCAAGAACGTGCCTGTTTTAATATCAAGCGAATTGATCAGTTCGTTTTGGATAAACAGGACTTTGTCATTCGCTTAAAAGATAACGTCTGGATTTTTCGTCCTAACTCGTTGAAACGTACGCCTGAAAAGGGGTCTCGTATCACGAAGGACATCACTTGCCAATTAGGAACACCGCAATCCCGATCAAGAAAACGTCACCGCATCGTCTTTTTCTTGATGATCTGAAAAAAAATCCTAGTTGCCGCCGATTTGATGATGGTTTCAGCTGAAAGGATTGCGGACATGTACAAAACGCGCTGAAAAATCGAATTTTTTCCGCTGGATCAAGCAACATCTTAATGTCCCCGTGTTATTCGGCACAATGCCAAACCCTGTATTTAACCAGCTTTTTGTCCCACTTATTGCTTACGTACTACTTAGATGACTTTATAAAAACACGGAAAATAAAAAGATTTTTGTGAACTATCAATCGGGAGTTCATCGCAAACTGTTACACGATGAACTCCCGATTAATTGGAAATCAGAGATGGCTATTATTTTAAATGAGTATTTTACATTTTACAGGATAAGTCTGTATGATTTTAGATAATCAACACGCTTGATGTGTAAATATAAAAGTGAAAAAACAAGATGTAGGCAACAGGATAAAGTAATTATTGTTTTTTTAGTATCATTCGCAAACTTCTTATATTAATCTGTTCTAGCATTCCGGCGCCCAGTATAACACCTATAACTATTAAACCAAAGGCTATCCACTGTCCAGCAAAAATAGGTTCCCCTAGAAAAAGTGCTGAACCGAGTATTGCAAAAAATGGTGATAGATTTAGAAATAATGCCGATTTACTTGCACCTACTTGCTGTATTGCATAATTGTATAGTAAATGGCCTAATCCAGTTGCTATTAACCCAGAGCCGAGAAACAGTAACCACACAGTAGTTGATCCATATTTCAATAAAGAAATTCCATTTGGTTCAATAACAATACTTAAAGAAAGCAGCATGCCAAAACCAAAGAGCTGGGTTATCCCTGTAATATAAATAACTTCTACAGATTCTGATAATCTTTTAATTAATACAAAACTAAGTGCCTGTAAAACGACAACAATACACATATACAGGTCACCAATAGAAAACCCAATTGGTACGGAAGCATTGGCAAACATAATAAAAGTAACTCCTGAAAAACCAAATAATAATCCTAAAACTCTTGATATTGTTAATTTATCTCCTAGAAAAAGTATAGCCGCTACCGAAGTAGCAATAGGCACAGTACCAAGTATCACCCCTCCATTTGTAGCCGTAGTATAATTAAGGCCTACAGACATAAATACCTGATGCCCAAGAACACCAGTAAGAGCTATACCCAATACATAAGCCATTTCTTTTTTAGATAAAATTCGAAATAATTTTTTATAGTAAAGGATAGGAAGCAGGGCCAAAAATGCCATAAATACTCGAAGAGCAGTGATTGTAATCGTGGGTAAAGTCGATACAATAATTTTAATCGCAATGATATTAAATCCCCATATCATCATTACAATAACTAATAGACTATATAGTAACGGACGTTTCATTTTTCATGCTCCTATCCTAATAACTATATTAAAAAGCCACCGTAAAACACTTTTTTAAATAAGTGATTTACAGTGGTTTGTTATATAAAAGAACTCTTTCTATTTAATCAAACATTCTTCAAATTTTAGTGGCAACTTCCATACTAATATCAATTTTTTTAAATTCTCGAACTTGGTTTGAAATAGCAGCTTCAGTAGGAAGTCTTTCTATGCTCGATGCACCGAAGAATCCGGAAACACCATTAGTCCTGCTTAACACATATGCAGCGTCTTCCGGCTCTGATATAGGACCCCCATGGCAAAGAACAATAACATTTTCATTAACTGACTTACCCGCATCGTGAATTTCTTGGACTACTTTTACTGCATCATCCAAAGTCATCGCAGTTTGTGCACCTATATCCCCTTTAGTTGTTAGTCCAACGTGCGCGACAAGGATATCAGCACCAGCTTGAGCCATCTTAATTGCATCTTCTTTATTAAATACATATGGTGATGTAATTAGCCCAATATTATGTGCTTTTCTGATCATATCAACCTCTAAATCATAACCCATCCCAGTTTCCTCTAGATTTTGACGGAACTGTCCATCTGTTAGTCCAACTGTTGGGAAGTTTTGTACACCTGAAAATCCTTGATCCTTTAACTGTTTTAAGAACAAATCCATATTTCTAAAAGGATCAGTTCCGCAAACACCAGCTAGAACCGGTGTATCTTCTACGATTGTTAGAACTTCATTACCCATCTCTACTACAATCTGATTTGCATCGCCATAAGGCATTAAACCAGCTAGTGATCCGCGACCGGCCATGCGAAAACGCCCTGAATTATAGATGATTATTAAGTCAATTCCGCCTATCTCAGCACTCTTTGCCGATAATCCCGTACCTGCTCCACCACCAATAATAACCTTCTTATTTTCGATCTGATTGTTAAGTCGTTTTAATGCTACTTCTCTTGATACTGTCATTATTTTCACCATCCCTTTTTAGTAGTTTTAATAATTCTTCAGCAAGTAATTCCGATACAGATGGATCGTTAATATCTTCATCTACTTCAATAAAAGTGATACTTGGACTTAGATTGTCTTTTATAGCTTTATAAAGCGCTTTTCTTTCTTCTTCTCCTTCAAAAAATTGACCTTCCTTGTCTAACAAAGAAATTCCACCTTTAGGAAATACAAGGACTGCTGGGGAATTACTTTTATTTAACTTCTGTGCAATAATTTCCCCTAACTTCGAATTCTCCTCAACTGTTGTTCTCATTAATGTAGTTGTAGGATTGTGTTGATAAAAAGTTCTATCTGCAAACTTTTCTGGAACTGTTTCAGGTGCTCCGAAATTAACCATATCTAAGGCACCTACAGATACAACTTGCGGTATTCCGTTTGCCCCTGCACTTTCAAGTCTTCCAGGACCTGAACTGAAGACTCCTCCTATAAGACTATCAGCTAATTCGGTTGTTGTAATATCAACAACACCTTTGATAAAGCCATCTTGAATTAAGGATTCCATGGCATCACCACCAGCACCAGTAGCGTGAAAAACAAGGACGTCATAGCCACTTTCCTCTAATATTTCTCTCGTTTTTGTCACACATGGTGTTGTAACACCAAACATTGTAGCAGCAATTAACGGTTTCGCCTCTTTTACTTCAGGTTCTTTAACAGCTGACACCATTCCGATCATTGCGTTTGCTGCGTTACTTAGAATCTGGGAAGATAATACATTGACTCCAGCAATATCAACTACCGAATACATCATCGTAATATCCTTTTCCCCAACATACGGCCTAGTGTTTCCTGAAGCTACAGTAGATACTAGCATTTTAGGCAATCCAACTGGTGCACATCTCATGGCCGCAGCTGCAACGGTTGTTCCAGCTGTTCCACCCATTCCAAATATTCCTGAGATATTGCCTTCTTCCAATAAATTCTTTATAATAGCTGACGCACCATTCATCATTACCGTTACGGCTGTACCTCGATCATTCTTATTTCTTAAGTCGACTATATCAACCCCACCGGCTTTTGCAACTTCTTCGCTAGTGATATCACCTACTTCATTTGATTCGTAAATACCTGTGTTCATCATTATAGTTTCAACACCAGCGGATTCAAACACATTGTTCACATATAAAAATTCGGCTTCTTTTGTATCAAATGTGCCTATCATTACCACTTTTTTAACCATAGGGGCCTCCCTTATGCTTTAATATAAAGAATGTCTTCAAAAAACTCTTTCGTTATACGAACTACTTCGACTTCACCAATCTTATCTTGTTGATAAAAAGAAGGGTAATGTGTATCGATTGTCATAATTACATTAGGATCATATTTTTTAAGTGCATTCATGATTTCCTTATGGCCAAAATCATCTTTACCAGCAATAGCAAAGTTATTAAATCTACCATTAGGATCCTTATCAGAAATAGAATTAGTCTGGCGAGAGGCTCCTTTCAAGTGAGTTTGATAGACGTGCCCTTTAATATGTTCGTAGGTTTCCAAAGTTGGGTACTCACCGGCTCGCCAACCATTAGTAATATCCCAATTGATTTTCAGATTAGGATGATCAACATAATTAAACAAAATCCCCAATTCCACACAAGTGCTTGCTAATGTTGGTGGTTCGTTTTCCATCAATAGAACTTTGTCGCGTTTCTGTGCATGATCTGCATGTTTTCGCATAACTTCCGCGTTATTCTTATATTCCTTTTCCCTTTCTGAATCTGTCCAATTATAAAATCCGTCCTTTTTATGCAGAGAATACACCCTTATATAGGGAGCGGAAAAGACATCAGCTAAATCAAATAATCGATTTAGCTCTTTACTCATATTCTCATGGTGTTTGTCATCAAAATTATCGTAGCTTGATGGCCCAGAAAACGTACAAGGATTCACAGCCCAAGAACTTAATGTAGTAACTTTCAGGTTATATTTATTTACTAAATCACTTAGTTCTTTCGCTTTTTCTAGCGAAATAGAATCTACTGTATCCCCATCCAACTTTCCTCTCAAATCAATATACTCAAAGCCTAATTCCTTTGCAGTTTTAAGAGATTCCTCAAAAGAATCCAAGCCTAACATATCTGTGATGATACTAAATTTCATTTTACTTCCCCCTCGTATATTAGTAGTAAGAGCTCTTTCCGATAGAATTTCCAGTTGATCCTGACTGCTGGAGAGTCTGTTGGTTTTCCTATAGGAAACGGTTGCCTTTTGGCTTCCTCACCCTTTTTATGTTTTACCTGTTTGACCCCTGTTTTACGGAGGAGGCCAAAAGGTTAAATCATCATTTATGAGTTCTCATAAATAAAAACTAGCTTACAGGTGCTTACCTGATTATTTGATTGGATCTGTCTACGCGGCCGGCTTACTCGCTGAAATTGGAGATATCAAGCGTTTTGACGACCACCACGCGTTAGCGAAATATGTGGGGCTCGTTTGGACGCAGTATCAATCAGGCGAATTCGTAACTGAGAAAACTATTCGAATGCGAACGGGCAATAGTTACTTACGTTACTATCTTGTACAAGCTGCGGATGCCATACGCAAGTATGACGCCGAATATAAAGCCTTTTATCAAAAGAAATACAATGAAGTCACCAAGCATCAACACAAACGTGCTCTCGTCTTGACCGCTAAAAAACTCGTACGCCTCGTGCATTCGCTACTACGCACAAATCAGTTGTACATATCGCCTGAAAGGAAAAAGTAGATTCACAAGCTCCCTTGCTTTCAATACTTCCTAGACCTCCATTTTCATCCATTCTTTTCAAATTAAAATTGGAGGTTTATTTGAGTATGCGTAAAAAAGGAAGATTGCGCTTGTTCAAGACAATGCATTTCCAATTTCCTTTTTTTAAGTGCTTGACATATTACCACTGTGCTTTTATATTTCTATCCATTTTCCTGCTTTGTTATTTTTATAGGCTTCAAAGATTTTCGTTAAATGTAAGGAATCTTTTAATGTCGCTCTTTCAATCTTTCTTTCATTTAATATAGCATTAGCAAAATGATTCACACTTTGAACCATCCCTTGTAAAAACAAGTTTTTATTGTACAGTTGTCCTAGCGAAAACTCCGGTTCCCAGTGGACTGGTCCATTTGATGGATCGTCTCCTATATAGGAAGGTGCCTTACCATATTCCCCGCTACCTTTATTGCCTTTATAATAAGATAGTCTCATGGCATTATCTATTACAATATTTTGTTTGTTTCCTATTACTTCAAACCGTTCTAATGGGCTTGTTTCTGCTTGCGTAGACGGTAAATGCATACTTCCAATTGCACCTGACTTAAATGTAAACAACGTTTGAACATCACCGCTTGGCTGGTGCTCTACAAAACACATTTCCTTAATATCACCCATCAAATAATGTATACCTGACATCGGGTGACAAATATCCAAGAACCAATGCAAGTCTGCCCGTTCTCCTAATTTCTCTTGAAAAGGTGACAAAGTTAAAGGATACCTACCTGTAATAGAAACAGAATCTCCAAATGCAGGTGTATCTAAAATCTGTTTTGCACTAACAAATGAGGGATAAAAATAACGCTTATTTGACACTAAAACTTGCTGACCCGTTTTTTCCTCTAGTTCTATAAGTGCCTCTACTTCATTAGCTGTGTATGCAATTGGTTTTTCTACCCATACAGGTATTCCAGCCTCAAGAATATCTGGCAGTATTTTTGGATAAAGCGGATGGCCATTTTTATCAAAGTTCAATACAACAAATATCGCCTGAAGATCTTCCTTTTTAATCATTTCTTTGTAATCCGTGTATACTTTTTCTGCTCCAAACCTATTACGGTAAATTTCGGCTCTTTCTTCACTTAGATCACATACAGCTACTAAATCAACAGGCGCATAATCAAACGTTGGGTACACATTACGAAATGCATGTGCACCACAACCGATAAATCCAGCACGAAGCTTATTCTCATATTCAAAATTAAATTTTACAGGTTCCATTATTTTTCTCCCCCGACGTTCTAAATTTTAACCAATTGTGGTTTTTCTATCCGGTGCGGAATATGCAATGATCATCCGACACGGTTCCCAACTTGTTACAGTTGCATTATGCGGAATATCACGTGGAATTCTTAGCATCATTCCAGGCTTCAAGTGATATGTTTCATCACCGAGTGTATGGTCGCATTCCCCTGATAAGACGAAGATTAATTCTTCGCAGTTTGGATGTCTGTGTACCGGATTGGATACCCCTGCATTTATATAAACCATTCCAAATGTCATCTCAGCTTCCGGATCAATTTCTTGTCCGCATAACCATTGGATACCGCCCCAGTCCATTGGTAATAAATGCTTCTCTTCATTTAAATCAGTAATTGTAGCTGTTTTAGTATTACTCAATTTATATTTCCCCTTTTCATTTGTACTTTATTATTCACCAATAGTTTTTCTGTCTCCAGCTGAAAATGTAATGAGCATTCGACATGGTTCCCAACTTGTTACAGTTGCATTATGCGGCACATCCCGTGGAATTCTTAGCATCATTCCTGGCTTTAGGTGATATGTTTCGTCACCCAATGTGTGATCGCATTCTCCTGATAAGACGAAGATTACTTCTTCGCAGTTTGGATGTCTGTGCACCGGATTGGATTGGCCTGCATTGATATAAACCATTCCAAATGTCATCTCAGAATCCGGATCGATTTCTTCTCCACATAACCATTGAAGGCCGCCCCACTCCATTGGCATTAAGTATTTTTCTTCATTTAAATCCGTAATTGTAGCTTTTTTAATTTCAATCATTACTAATTACCCCTTTTCATTTGTATTTTGTCTAATATGAATCAATTTCACAATTAATTATCTTAGTTATTAATTATCGAATTAGATTCATGATTTCATTGATTGGAGTGGAAGGCGGCGTCTCCTGTGGGATTAGCGGGACAGTTGAGACCCCACAGGAGCTTGCGACGAGGAGGCTCAACACCCGCCCCACGGAAAGCGTCCGCCTGGAAAGCAAATCAACGCCTTGTTTAAGCACCCCGTATCGCTAGAACCTTGAGTTAAAGTTTTATAGTAGTATTACTTATTAGCTCCTTCCGACATTCCTTCTACAAAGGATCGTTGGAATATAAGAAACACGATAATACTTGGAATCATACTAATCACAGTTCCACCAAAAATTAGAGCATAGTTTGTAGCCTGTTCGCCCTGAAATGAATATAATCCTAATGATATTGTAAAGTTTTCCTGAGACTTCAATAATACTAAAGGTAATAAAAAGTCATTCCATATATTCATGAAAGTGAATATAAGTAAAGCAACTACCCCTGGTTTTGCCAACGGAAGCATAACAGACAAAAATGTTCTCCATTCACTAGCTCCATCGATTGTTGATGACTCTCTCAATTCTTTAGGCACATCTCGGAATGTATTTCTCATCAAAAATATGGAGAATGGTAATGCCAAACCTGCTGATACCAACGTAACTCCCGATAAGCTATCAACCAATCCCATAGATCGCAGTTGGTAAAAAATAGGAATAATAATTGCTTGTACAGGTAAAGCCATGCCTAGTAATATTAAATAGAAGAGAATATTATTTCCGCGAAATGTCAATTGCGCAAAGGCATATCCCGCTGGACATGCAACGAGCACTACAATTATCATCCCTATAATTGTCACAAAAGCACTATTTAAAAAATAGGTTTTGAAGTTTCCGAGATTCCAAGCTTTAATAATATTATCGAAACTCCAGCTCTTAGGTAGCGAGAAAGGAGACGTGAATATTTCAATGTTTGTTTTGAAACTTGCCAGTATCGCAAATAATATAGGTGACGTAATTAGTAGTAACAACGCCATAAGTGTGATCCATAGCATCAGCTGTGATGATGTCCTTCTTTTAAGTAAAGCTATCATTTTGCTTCACTCCTATCCCGGTAGATGTTGAATCCGACAGTAAAGACAATGATTATAACCCCAAGCACAACACTCGCTGCGGTACCATAACTAACTTTGTTCATACTAAATGCTGCTTTATATACAAATGTCGAAACTACTTCACTCATATAGAATGGACCACCTTGAGTCATAATCCATATAAGTGCAAATCCTTTCAGTGCATGAATGACTACCATACTTATGACCAGGTTCATTGTATTTCGTAGGCTCGGAATCGTAATATTCCAGAACTTACTAATTGGGCCTGCACCGTCAATATCGGCTGCTTCGTAGAGTTCACGACTAATATTCTGTAGGCCTGCTAGATATAGAATCATATATAGCCCATAAAAAGCCCATGTACTAGCTAAAACTAAGGCAGGAATAACAAATAATGGTTCCCCAAGCCAGTTCTGCGCAAGCGATTCTAACCCGATAGATTTCAAAAAGGCGTTAATAGGTCCCATTATTGGATCATATATCTTAGCCCATAGAACACCAATTACTGCCAACGAAAGTACACTCGGTAAGTAAAAGCCAGCTCTGAAAAAAGTACGTCCTTTTTTCACATTTGCTATCAGTACTGCTAAAATTAATGTTGGAATAACCATCATAATTAAACTCAATACTACCCATAAGAGGTTATGACCTAACGACCTTAAAAATATGTCATCTTTTGCCAACGCCGTATAATTATCAACACCTATAAAGTTCATGGATGTGGATGCACCGTTCCAATCGAAAAAACTGTATCTTACAGCGTCAATCATTGGATAGAGCATAAATATGAAATATAGTATCAACGCTGGTGCTAAGAAAGATAAAGCTGTGACGTATCTTTTTATAACCTTTCTTCTCTTTGACTTCATGTTTTCCTTGGCTTGTTGTGATACGGTATCTTCCGTTGAAGTTGCTATATCCATAACCAATTGTATTTTCACCTCATCCTTAATGTTATGGACTGTCCCTCTTTCATTGGGGGACAGTCCTATTTATCTAATTTTGTTTCTTTAACTGAAATCCATTAGCACGGTCTTTTTCAGCACCTTTTTCAATACCATCTAACGCTTCTTCTGCAGTAATTAGTCCACCAATTAACCCTTGAAGATTTTGGAAGTATGCTTCTTTAGCATCTACACCCATAAATACACTTGGATTATAACCAGTGCCTTCCTTTGCAAAGTTCATTGCTGTTTTTAAAGCTTCACCAGCAGGTTCCATATCTACTGATGCTTGTGAGGCAGGAATAAAGTTATAGTCTGGGAAGTTTAATACCGTCTCACTAAATTCCTCTGAAACTATAAAATCAAACCATTTTGCCGCAAGTTCATCGTCTTCAGCTTTTGTAGGTATTACCCAAGTTTGACCAATTCCACCCGTCGGACTTGCTGTTTTCCCTTCGATGAAGGAAGGCATCATAAAGAAGTGAACATTTTCTTCTAAACCTTGCTCAGATATCTCTGTTATTAAATACGACCCCTCTACTTCCATTGCCGCTTTGCCGCTTAAGAATCTAAATTTAGAATCTGGCTGTGCTTGCGTTACCGATTCTTTTGCAATATAGCCTTTGTCAACCCAATCCACTAGCATTTCTCCTACTTCAACAAACTCAGGATCGTTCCATTTACCATCGCCATAAAACAAGTTTTCAACTTTGTCTTTCCCTGCGACTGCTTCCATCATTACTCCGAAAATCCAGCCAACTGCATAACCATTACGAGCACCTACTGTGATTGGTGGAACACCAGTCTCTTTAAGTTTTTCAAGAGTCGTCTCAAACTCTTCTTTTGTTTCAGGTGCTTTATCAATTCCACCCATATCAAAAACATTTTTATTGTAAAAGAATCCAATTGCATCAATCATATGTGGAACTTCGTAAATATTTTCTTCTCCGGAGATAAGATTATATGCATAGGGACGTAATTTCTCTGCCCATTTATGTTCTACATACAAATCATTGATAGGTCGAATTAATTCAGCTTCCGATAAAATTGCAACTCTACCGGGACCAGCATTCATTAAGATTGCATCCGGAATATTAACGCCTGACTGCAATAATGTAGGTAAGCTTCCTGACTCGACTTGTACATCGCCAGTTTCAACGACTACCTCGATTCCTTCATTTAATTCTTTGAACTTATCAACTACCTCAACCCACTGTCGCTTCTCAACATCATTATAGTAATTTGGTATTAAAAGATTTAAGACATCTTCTGTACTTTCATTTTCCTTTTTACCAGGTTTTTTACCATCTTCATTTACCGCTGATGGTGATTGACAACCGACCGATGTAAGCGCTAACATTAACACGAAAAGTAGTACCCCAACATTTTTCCAATTAAAACTCTTCATAAAATCTCCTCCTATCCTAATTCACTTTATTTTCCATGTATTCTAAATCTACTACCAAGTTCTAATACTTACTTTAATGTTCTTTTTAGACTTATACAAGGGGGCATATCGTGTATAAAGGTGGCATAAACAGTGATTACTATGTCACCTTTATAAATTGAGTGGTCATAAATCCTTGGCACACTTGACTTTATAGCCACTCGTTAAAAAACTCACTTAATGTCGTATAGTCTATTTATTAATATGCGAATATAATAACGTGAAGAGGTGCTCTATATCCATTATGTGATCACACCTATCAAAAAATTGTAGTTCCCTAAATTGACCTGTCAATAACGTATCTTAAACAGTTGCATTTTAGCCGTGGAGGTTGATAAATAGGCATAAAAAAGGAGCCCAATTCATAAGCGTTTGGACTCTCTTTGGTATTTTTATTAGTTTTTGTACCCATGAACTGAACACCTTAGTAGAATATCCGTGATATTTTTTGTAACCATTTATTGATTTTAAATGAGTTGTGTTTTTTTCTTTGCAGGCACTGAAAGGGAAATCGCTGCACAAATGATAGCGATTAGAACAACCATACCACCAACTGCAGGCATACTTGTAACGCTTCCAGTTTGACTAAAGACCATTCCGCCCACCCCTGAACCCAGTGCAATACCGACTTGTAAAGCTGAGTTGTTGAAACTTTGGTGAATATCAGATGAAACCGGATCGCTTTGAATAATGTATTCTTGTTGCGCTGGTGCAAGTGCCCAACTAAGTGCGCCCCAAATCATCATGAAGATGATGAAAATTGGTAGTGAGAACGTCGAGTAAGGGAGAATGAACAAACTAACCGCAAAAGCCCCTAAGATAATTAAAATACTTTTGGTAGAACCAATACGTGTAGCGAGTCCGCCGCCGAAGGCCCCTCCGCTCATTGCTGAGATTCCGAATAAGAAGTAGCAAGTACTAATCCAGTATGGACTTAGATGCATCGTCGTTTCTAGGAATGGTGTGAAATATGCGTATACCGTATAATGTCCAGCAAGCATGAACATCGTTGCTAAATGGGCAAAGAAAACTTTCTTGTTCGCAAACGCTTTTAATTGGGCAGAAAGAGGTTGTACTTCTCCTGTCGGGATTTGTTCTAGATATCTTCCGATTAACGCAATGGAGCCAACTGTTAATATCCCTATGCCTAGAAAGACTGATCGCCAACCGAACGCATCGGTGACGATAATACCGATTGGAACACCAAGTACAAGTGAAGAACTAATCCCCATATAGATGTAACCGAGTGCTTTAGCGCGGTTTGCAGGCTTTGAAATCCGTGCAGTAATGGTTAATGAAAGAACTATTACCAAGGCAGCACTTGCGGCTGTCAATACGCGTGCCCCCATCATAAGAGCAAATGTAGGGCTGAAATAAGTGAAAACGTTACCGAGAAAAAATACCGACAAGGCAATTAGATACAGCTTTTTTCGTTCTACTTTTGCTGTCATCGTTAATAAAACTGGACCAGCTATTGCAAAAACCAGGGCAAAAATCGTAATAAGTTGTCCAGCTGTTCCGATTGAAACGTTTAAGTCGTCTGCAATGACGGGCAAGATTCCCCCTACAACTAACTCTACCAATCCTACTGTAATGGCCGAGATTGCTAATAATAAAACACGAACATCCAAAATATCTCCTCCTAATACCAGGGGTTAGCCCATTTATATATATAGAAAAACCCTGATCACAAAAAATGCTTTTGTAATCAGGATTTGACGGTTCCTAGTAGAGATCCCCGAACCATATTATCGGGGTTATACATGACAATTTCTATAATGAAATTTTCTATTTCTTAATTTAGCATGTAGTGAATCGATTGGCAAGGTGTGGATGGCAAATTATCTGTATAACTATAGACTTTACGAATGAATAATACGACTTAACTGTTAAATTGATTGATATATTAGAATTAACCCCCTACCCTAATAGAACACCTTGAAATTCAGAAAACGCTGATATAAGCTAAAGGTGGACACTTTCTGGCCGGCTTGACTTCAGCTGAGGAAAAATGAAATTACTCTTTCTATTTTTGCACTGGTAGTCCCCCAGGAAGCACATTTTTTTCGTAACCATTCAGTTAACGACTCCGACACCCTACCCATTGCAGGAATATGTATATTGATTGTTTTAATCAAGGGGATGCCGAGTTATTCATTTCTCTTTTTGACACTACGATAGGAGTGAAAGTCATTAAATGACATCCACCTAATCTTTTAACGTGCTATATTGTGTCTAAATGCAATAATTATTGACAGAAAAGTTAATTATGTAAGCGTTTTAATTCAAAATTTTATAAAAGAGGTGGGTAAATGAGGTGGTTTCATTCTTTATTCTTCAAACTATTATTATGTCTTCTATTAATATCAGTTTTTCCAGTTATTACAGTAGGATGGTTAACTTATAATAAAGCATCGCAAAGTATAACGGAGAAATTAAACTTTCACGCAAATTATATATTAGAACAAAAAGTAGTAAGTCTAAATAATCTTCATAATACACTAGTGAGAATGGACTATGCGATTAATGCTAATAAACACTATTCTACTTTCAGTGAAAATAAAAGTTTAACCGCCCATCAACAATTATATATTGATCTCGATAAATTACTACGAAGTATTGAAACTGCACTACCAGAAATGGTCGGAATCACGATGATTAACAAACAAGGATTTATATATTCTTATGGCTATTCTTTTAATAGCGACTTTTCCGCAACAGATATTTATAATACTGATTGGTTTCAATCTTTTGATGACTATACAAGTGCTAAAATCACTAAACCCCATACCCGTGAATACAGCAATTTTGAAAAAGAAAAAAAGGTGCACTCTTATATCCACAAGGTTTGGGATTATAAAATAAATTCATTTAATTATATTATTATTGATTTTGATGTCTCATTAATTGCTGACCTTTTAGGTGAAAATGCAGATGGAAAAGTTTTCTCTGGTACTTTTATATACGGAAATGGAGATTTAGTTTTACCACCTAAATCATCACTTGGTTTTTCAAGACAAATGATAAAAAAACATCAAACAGGTTTAGAAATTACTAATAACATAGGGAAAAAATTTATTGTCTTTAAACGAACACATCCTTTAACCAATTGGACAATTGTAGAGTATTTTGACGCCGAGGACTTTTATAAATCCATATTAGACACAAAAATAATCACTTTAATTATTGTCTTTACTAGTATCGTCGTTTGTATTTTCGCTTCTTTATTTGTTTCCCATAAAATTTCATTTCCTATTAATAAAATGCGTAAAAAAATGATTGAAGTAGAAAGTGGCGTTTTCAATCAAGAATTCATTACCAATTCCAAAGATGAAATAGGTGATTTAGCCCGGGGATTTAATCATATGCTTTTCAAAATTAAAGAACTTATAGACTCTGTTGTACAAGAAACGAAACTGAAAAAGGAAGCTGAAGTTACTGCTTTACAACTTCAAATAAATCCTCATTTTATATACAACACGTTAGAATCTATTAACTCTTTAGCGCGTATGAAAAAAGAATATGAAATTAGCCATTTAATTGTTCTATTGGGGAGGCTACTTAGATTAAGTATTAGCACATTTGACGAAGAAGTAACAATCAATCAAGAAATCTCCTATATTGTGAGTTATTTAGAAATCCAGAAAATTAGGATGCGTGAACCTCTTCATTATCACATTTCTATTGATCCTAGCATTGGAAGCCTTTTAACGATTAAATGGATATTGCAGCCGATTGTTGAAAATGCGATCATACATGGAATTGATCCACTTCAATCGAGCGGTAATGTAGATATTAATGGAAAATTGAAAGATGATCATATTTTATTCGAGATTAGGGACAATGGGAAAGGCATTGATCAAGCAACTCTTGATGAAATTCGTTACAGACTAAAATATAAATCCTCGAATTTGACGAAGTATAAGAACAAAGTTGGTTTATATAATGTACAAACTAGAATATTATCTCGATTTGGTAGTGAGTTTGGTATCTATATAAATAGCACAGTCAATGAAGGTACAACAGTTACAATTAAAATACCTATTATGGATGGTGATTTATAATGTACAAAATGTTAATCGTAGACGACGATTGGCTTATTGCAGAGAGTCTAAAAGCAATGGATGGGTGGATTGACTATAACATTGATGTTGTAGGAACTGCAGGTAACGGTAAAGAAGCCCTTTACTGGCTTGACAAGGTAAACATTGATTTTATTTTAACCGATATTCGTATGCCTCATATGGACGGGATATCTTTAGCTAAATATCTTCATGAAAATATGCCGTCTATTAATGTGATAATAATGAGCGGATATGAAGACTTTTCATATGCGAAGAGTGCCATCAAATATAACGTTAAAGGGTATGTTTTAAAACCTATTGATGTAAATGAACTATTTGAATTAGTTAACAATGTGCAGAAAAAAATAAGTATATCGGATGAAACAGCTCCTCTAAAGGTTGAAAGTGGGTTAACTACACAACAAGAAAGGTTAATTTTAAGTGCAAAATCATACATTCAATCCAATTATATGAATCCTATTACTCTAATCAATGTGGCTAATAAATTTCACTTAACTGAACATTATTTCGGTCAAATTTTCAAATCTATTTCAGGTGAGACATTCATTACATATTTAACTAAAGTTAGGTTGGATAAAGCCTGTAATTTATTAAATAATCCATCTATAACGATTTATAAAGTTTCTGAACTGATTGGATACACTGACTCTAAGCACTTCACAAAAGTTTTCAAAAAGAGTTTTGGGATTACACCTTCAGAATATCGTAGAAAAGTAAGCGTAAAATAGGTTCTTTCCTTATGCATTAATCTTTTGTTAACCTCAATTTAACCTTTTCACTTTATAATTAGTTTTTTGGAACAAAATAAAAGTTTTTACTCAACTTTCGCACCTAATAAAACAGGGTGATAAGTTGCCAGTACTAACTTTTTGGCATATCCAGTAGATGCATTGACATTTAAAAAATCAAAAAAGGCACCTCAACTTTCGGTATAGAGAGATTAACGTAAAATCACTACCACATAGAAGAGGTGCCTACTATATGTTAGAATAAAACCAAGAGAATAATCAACTATCCTAAGAACTAAATACCGTTTTTTCTCAACTAGAGATTTTTAAACACTTGCGCAATGTAGGCATTAAAAAGTCAGTCGGCTTTAGCTGTTCATACTTATTTAGACTTGTTTTTTGCTTGATTTTTCAACACAGAAACTAGTTCTTTCTTTTAGAGTCAAAGAAAGCCGATTGTTATCCAGCCAAGGATGACGTATATCGGTTCTTGAATCAGTCCACGTTCAATTGGCACCGGTTTTTACTGTCTTTTAGTGCCTCTACGATTCAAAAAGTGGGACGCCTTACGGACCAAACACGAACAAAGGTATTGATCATTGACGATTCGTCTTTTGATTGAAATCGTAGTAAAAAAGGGGAACTTCTTGCGCACTGTTTTGATCACGCTTCACAAAAAATGCGTTTTTACAAAGGCTTTCGGATGCTTACATTGGGGTGGTCAGATGGTTGTACGTTTAAGCCAGTGGTTTTTCTTTACTTAGTTTGAAGAAAGCCCAAATCAATGGTATTTTAACGGATATTGATAAACGAACCCCTGGCTATAAACGTCGTGTAAATGCGTTACAAACCGCTCCTGAACAAATTCCAGCTATGATTTAGCATGCGCTTTCGAGTGGAATTGACGCTAGTTATGTCTTGATGGGTTCTTGGTTTACGATGCCACTTCTTATCAAAGGAATTGTTGAACAAGCGATCGATGTGATTGGCGGTATGGTAAAAGCGGCATAACAGCGCTATTTAACAGCTGGTGGGTTGGTTGATTTAAAGAAAATTTACACAAATAATAATAGCCACAGTTCAGCAAACACATTTCGGTTTGATCTACTGTGGCTATTTAGCTACTGTAATATGCTATTTTGGTTTTTCCAAAACACAACGACCATTACTAACATGGTAACATCACTTAATCCTCCAGTTGCTCCACGTCATCAACATTCTTACATTCAAAGTCGTTGAGCAATGTACGCACGCCATCTGTTGACTCTGTGCTCATCAATTGATTTCTCAATCAATTCCCCAGCCCCACAGATTCCACGAACATAAATCTAAAAAAAACGACGAAGCGGTTTGAATGGAAGTCGTTGTAATTCTGTTGAATTTTTATCATAGAGGTCCAGCTGCAACCTTAATAAATCCAGCAATTCCTTGGTACTATGTTCTCTTGGCTCTTTTTCAAAGGTAAATGGATTCCAAAAAGTACCTCGTCCAATCATCCCCCCATCGATACCATACTTTTCGTCAAGCTCCAAGCCTGCTTGACGATCAGCAATATCCCCATTGATTGACAAAAGTGTATTGGGAGCTATCTCATCACGGAATTTCTTAATCTCTGGAATCAGCTCCCAGTGCGCATCCACAGCGCTCATTTCCTTTTTAGTACGCAGATGAATCGATGAATTGGCGATGTTTTGTTTCAAGAAATGTGTCAACCAGCCGCGCCACTCGTTCACATCTGTGTAGCCAAGTCTTGTCTTCACACTAACAGGTAATCCTCCTGCTTTTGTAGCTTGTATGATGTTTGCTACATTATCAGGATAACGGATTAGACCGCTTCACTTCCCTTTTGCTACCACATTTGGCACAAGGCAACCCATATTGATATCCACACCTTTAAAACCTCATTCTGCCATACCAATACTCATTTCCCGGAAGTGTTTAGGTTTATTCTCCCATATACAGGCCACTATCGGTTGTTCACCTTCTGTAAAAGTCAAATGCCCGCGAACACTAAAGATCCCTTTAGGGTAACAATAACTCTCCGTGTTCGTAAACTCCGTAAAAAAAACATCAAGTGTAGCTACTTCAGCCACTACATGGCAAAACACAACATTCGTCACATCTTTCATCGGTGATAAAATAAAAAAAGGTCGTGGTAAATCGCGCCAAAGATCCTCGTTCATATTCAAACTACTATTCTTTCATTACGGGATGCCAGTTCAACCCATTATCCAAAAAACCGTATTGCATTTATATTGAAAATCCAAAAAGTCAACTTAAATTGAATCAACATCTATCTAGTATCTAAAAATCAATCTTTTCTTAACGTTACCCATTTTACATGAGTAGCGTGTTTGTGTAGGCATTCATGATTGCCTCTAAAATGGGTTCCATTTTCAAATTGAATACGAATTGTGAGGTCCACAGGCAGACTTCAATAGACGAATAAAAAACGCCAACCCCACTAAAGGAGTCGACGCTTTTCAAATTAAGGCTGATGACTTACATCATTCCACCCATGCCACCCATATCAGGCATTCCGCCCATAGCACCAGCTGGCTCAGGTAGGTCCGCTACAACTGCCTCAGTTGTCAAGAACATAGCTGCAACAGATGCCGCGTTTTGCAATGCTGAACGTGTAACCTTAGTTGGGTCAACGATACCCGCTTGCATCATGTTAACCCAAGTGCCCTCTGCTGCGTTGAAGCCGATGCCGACTTCTTCGCGTTTGAGGCGATCAACAACGATTGAGCCTTCGAGACCTGCATTGTTAGCGATTTGGCGTACTGGCTCTTCAAGAGCACGAAGAACGATTTTCACACCTGTTGCTACGTCGCCTTCCACAGAGTCTAGTAGTGCTGCTACTTTGCCATAAACGTTGACAAGTGCCGTACCACCGCCAGAAACGATACCTTCTTCGACAGCTGCACGTGTAGAGTTCAATGCGTCTTCGATGCGAAGTTTACGTTCTTTTAGTTCTGTTTCAGTTGCTGCTCCGACTTTGATCACAGCAACGCCGCCTGCTAATTTCGCAAGACGTTCTTGCAATTTCTCTTTATCGAATTCAGATGTCGATTCTTCAAGTTGGATGCGGATTTGGTTAACTCGTCCTGCAATCACTTCAGAATTGCCGCTACCTTCGACAATTGTAGTATTATCTTTCGTTACAACCACTTTCGCTGCGTGTCCAAGCTGCGTAATATCTGCAGATTTAAGGTCTAGACCCAAATCTTCTGTAATAACTTGACCACCTGTTAGTACTGCGATGTCTTCCAACATTGCTTTACGACGATCGCCGAAGCCTGGCGCTTTAACAGCAACAGCGTTGAATGTACCACGTAGTTTGTTGACAACAAGTGTTGCCAGTGCTTCGCCTTCAACGTCTTCTGCAATCATTAGAAGTGGTTTACCTTGTTGAACGACTTGTTCAAGAACAGGAAGAATTTCCTGGATGTTTGTAATCTTTTTATCTGTAATTAAAATGTAAGGGTTATCGAGAACGGCTTCCATTTTATCTGTATTTGTTGCCATATAAGCAGATGCATAGCCACGATCGAATTGCATACCTTCTACGACATCCAATTCAGTAGTGAAGCCTTTTGATTCTTCAATCGTAATAACACCGTCATTACCAACGCGCTCCATTGCTTCAGCAATCAATTGACCGACTTCTTCGTCCCCAGAAGAGATAGCTGCAACTTGTGCAATTTCTTCTTTCCCTTGGATTTCATCGGAAATATCTTGCAAACCTTCAATAGCAGCGACAACCGCTTTTTCGATACCTTTACGGATACCTACAGGGTTTGCACCCGCAGTAACGTTTTTCAACCCTTCACGGATCATCGCTTGTGCTAAAACCGTTGCAGTCGTTGTGCCGTCACCTGCGATTTCGTTCGTTTTAGAAGCTACTTCCGCTACGAGTTTCGCACCCATATTTTCAAATGCATCTTCTAATTCGATTTCACGTGCAATTGTCACACCATCATTTGTAATGAGTGGTGAACCAAATTTTTTCTCAAGAACAACGTTACGCCCTTTAGGTCCAAGCGTTACTTTTACAGCGTCCGCTAATGTATCTACACCACGAAGCATTGCGCTACGTGCATCTTCATTGAATTTAATTTGTTTAGCCATTTATAAGTTCCCTCCTGATTTTCGTGTACTTGTACATTAACCGAGCATTAGCCGATAACTGCCAAAATGTCGCTTTCACGCAGGATTAGATATTCATTACCTTCATATTTCACTTCAGTACCAGCATATTTTGAGAAGATAATCCGATCGCCTTCTTTAACTTCTAGGTCGATGCGCTGGCCGTTTTCAAGCACGCGTCCAGTACCTGCTGCAATGACTTTCCCTTCTTGCGGTTTCTCTTTCGCAGAATCCGGTAAGACAATACCGCTTGATGTTTTTTCTTCTGCCTCGATTAGTTCGATTAAGATACGGTCACCTAATGGTTTTAACAAGTAAAACAACCTCCTCAAAGTAATTCCTTAAATTTTAGCACTCAGTAGATAAGAGTGCTAATACATTTCTTATCATAATGAACATTCGAATTAATTGCAAGTGAAATACTATCAATTATGCTAAAGCATAATTGCGTCTAGCTTTTGAATTGTGCAAGCACAATTAATTCCCTTTGCTAATCTAGCTTTAAACAGCTAAAATTAACGTCAGCCACAGTTGAAAGGGTGGGTTCGTTGAAAAACTGGAAAATCTCTTTATGGCTCTTGGCAGCCTATACTGTTATGCAAATCGGTAGCATCTACTTGGGACAGGGCTTATTTAACAACCTCCCTTGGAATGAACAATACAGCGAAAAGGACATCGCCTATCGTGCAAGTGCTTGGTCTCTGTTCATCAGCAATGCACTGGCTGCAATTGTGTTCATATTGTTCATCGTTCGGAATAAAAAGTTCTTACCTATCTTCAAAGAAAAAAAGGCTACTACGGGCAATGCAATTCTTTGGGGGTTCATTGGTTTCTTCCTTGTCATGGGAGGACAAATGCTTGCCGCTGCTATTGAAAGCTTGTTTGGAATTACACCAGGATCTGATAATACGGCCGTACTAAGTGAAATTGCAAAGGTGTCTCCCATTATCATTATTTCAATCGTAGTGTTTGCCCCGTTCCTAGAAGAGATTGTATTCAGACGGATCCTGTTTGGTGGGGTTTATCAAAAGACGAATTTCTGGATTGCAGCTATCGTCAGTGCCTTGATTTTCGCAGCGATGCACAACGAATTTGAGCATCTGTTGATGTACATGGCGCCCGGACTGATCTTCTCTTATCTGTACTATCGAACGAAGCGACTTCTGACACCGATAATTGCCCATTTACTTATGAATGGCTTCGTCGTCATCGCACAGCTGAACTTCGACAAGCTTCAAAAGTATATCGATGAGCTAGAAAGTTTAAAACAAGCGATTATCTTCTTTTTTTAATGAAAAAAGTCTTCCACCGAATTTTTTCGGTTTGGAAGACTTTTTACGTTTACTTCTGTTGCCTCATCACTTCATCAATTTGGCGCTGTTGCTCTGCACGCACTTCTTCTAACTGCCGCTGTCGCTCAGCTGTCTCTTCTTCTAGCTCACGCTGCTGCTCCGCCTTCAAATATTTCCGATAGCCAAATCGGGATATAAAAATACTGATTTCATACAACGCAAACAGTGGAACCGTAACGAAAAGATGCGAAAATAGATCCGGCGGTGTAATGAACGCCGCAATGACGAACAAGACGAAATATGCATATTTCCGTATTTTCACCAGTGTGGCCGGATCCAAAATACCGAGTCTTGTTAAAAATAGCAAGACAATCGGTAATTGGAAAATGATGCCGAATGGAATGAGTAATTGAAACAAAAATGAGAAATACTCATTAATACCGATTGTCTGAACAATGTCGAGATCTGTCGATAAATTCATCATGAACCTCATTACATAAGGCAATAGTACAAAATAGGAAAATGCAATCCCACCGACAAATAAGAAGAATGTGAACGGGATATAATTCAATGTAGCCCGTCGCTCCGTTTCATGCAAACCCGGGGAAATGAACGCCCATAGCTGATACATAATAACCGGTGAAATGATAATCACCGCTATAAAAATAATCACTTTCAAGTAAATCATAATCGGGTCGAGCACGTTGAACGCATTCAACGTAATACCTTCCACTATCCCATCGGATTGCAGGAATTGAATAATAGGCTTTGCGATGAAAAAGCTACCCGCCACTGCAATCACAAAGAAAACGACGATTACCATCAGCCGTTTTCTAATCTCATCTATATGTTCAATGATTGTTAAGTTTTTTTCTGTCATTGGACAAACACCCTAACTTACTTCACTTCTTCTTTCTTAACTTCCACTATTTCTGCTTTCTTGTCTTCCACTTTCTTCACATCGTCATCTTCTACGAGACCTTTCGTCGCGTTTTTAAATTCACGCAATGAAGAACCGAACGCCTTTCCAATCTCAGGCAACTTCTTCGGACCGAAAACAAGCAACGCAATAATGGCGATAATAATTAAACTCATTGGACCTGGCATCTCAGACACCTCCCTCGTAGCAGAAGGATTCAATCATCCCTCATTCTGCTATCCATTTTACACGAAAACCGCTAATATTACTATTATCGAGCAATTACAATTGTGAATGTTTAACGTCATTTTTCATGAAATAAATAAGTGTCTGCAACTCAACAGATAAATCTATTGTATGGACACGCACTGAATCAGGTGCAGAAAGACGGACTGGCGTGAAGTTCAAAATCCCTTTAATGCCCGCCTCCACCAACTTATCCGTTACATCCTGTGCCACACGTGAGGGCACCGTCAAAATAACAAGATCAATGCCCAGTTCGACAATTTTCTCACTAATTGTATCTGGATGAAAAATAGGTATACCGCTCAATACTTTTCCATCTGCCGGTGCTTTTGGATCAAATGCCACGACGATCCGGGTATTATGATTTTTATGGAAGTTATATTTTAAAAATGCGTTCCCCAAACTGCCCACACCAATTAGTGCGACATCTGTTCCTTCATCTTGATCGAGGATTTGACGGAAAAATTCGACAAGATAATGCACATCATAGCCATATCCTTTGCGTCCAAGTGCCCCAAAATGAGAAAAATCACGACGGATAGTGGCCGCATCAATTTTCATCGCTTCACTTAATTCACTAGAAGACACACGCTTCTTACCCAGGTTGGCGAAGTTTTGAAGAAATCTATAATAAAGAGGCAACCGTTTTGATGTCGCCTGTGGTATTTTCGGCGTTTCTTCTATCATTGTAACCCCCCTGAACATCCAAATTTCGAATCAGTAGGGAATTTGGATTTCCCTAGATTCAAGTTAAACCGATTCTATCGTACAGTACATACCGAACCTTGTAAAGCCAACCGTTGCACGCTTCGCGCCATTCCATTAAACTAAAGAAGAATAGAGGTGCTCAAATATGATTGTATTACAAGTGAACGGACTGACAAAATCATTCTCAGGAACCGATATATTAGAAAATGTCCGGCTCGAAGTGCAACATCGCGACCGCGTTGCACTCGTTGGACGTAACGGAGCTGGAAAATCGACACTACTTAAAATCATTGCCGGTGAAATGACGGCGGATTCTGGTGATTTAATCATCCCGAAAGACGTGAGAATCGGTTATCTTGAACAGCATAGTGGCATTGATTCTGCTTTATCTGTTTGGGAAGAGATGATGACCGTCTTTGAACCGCTCCATATCATGGAAAGACGGCTGCGGACACTTGAGGGACAAATGGCTGATCCAGCGGTATACGACACTCCTACCGACTATGCACGTGTAATGTCGGAATACGACGCCCTACAAATTGAGTTTAAAGATTCCGGCGGCTATCAGTATGAATCAGACACACGCTCCGTCCTTCACGGCATGCGTTTTTATCCCGACGATTATGAAAAAAGTGTCAACCTGTTATCTGGTGGACAAAAAACAAGGTTAGCACTCGCTAAAATGTTACTAAGCAAGCCCGATCTTCTCATCCTCGATGAGCCGACAAACCATTTGGATATCGAAACACTCGGTTGGCTTGAAAAATATCTCGTCTCCTATGAAGGAGCTATCCTGATTGTTTCGCATGACCGCTATTTTCTGGATGAAATCGTCACCATCGTTTACGAAGTGTCTAGAAGAAAAGTAGCCAAGTACACAGGGAACTATAGTGCGTATCTTGACGAAAAAGCGAAAAACTACGAGCGAGATCAAAAGCTTTTTGAAAAAGACATGACCGAGAAGGCCAAGCTCGAAGATTTTATCCAAAAAAATATTGCCCGTGCATCGACTTCAAAAATGGCAAAAAGTCGCCGCAAGTTGTTAGAACGAACAGACTGGATGGATTCGCCTGATGGGGATGAAAAATCAGCTAGCTTTAGCTTTTCTATCGATCGCCCAAGCGGCAATGATGTACTAGCACTCGAAAAAGTTGCGATTGGCTATAATTCCACTCCTGTTTCAACGGGTATCGATTTACGCGTCTACAAACAAGACCGTATTGCCATCATTGGACCAAATGGTGTTGGTAAATCGACATTGTTGAAAACACTCGTTAAAGCGAATGAGCCCGTTTCCGGCTCGATACGCTATGGGACAAACGTCCAATTTGGCTATTATGATCAGGAACAAGCAACACTAATTGGGACAAGCACTGTTCTTCAAGAATTATGGAATGATTGGCCGATGATGAACGAAAAAGATGTACGCTCTGTACTGGGCCGCTTTTTATTCACAGGGGATGACGTAGAAAAACCAGTCACTTCCTTGTCAGGTGGCGAAAAAGCACGACTATCACTTGCTAAGCTGATGTTAGAAAAATCGAATACACTTGTTCTCGATGAACCAACAAACCATCTTGACTTAGATAGTAAAGAAATTCTCGAAAATGCATTGGATGATTTCCCTGGTACTCTTATCTTCGTATCGCATGACCGTTACTTCATTAATCGGATTGCTACAAAGGTTATAGATATTAGTGCGACTGGTGCAGTCGAGTATCTGGGAGACTACGATTATTTCGTTGAGAAGAAGTTGGAACAACAAGAGCTACTTGCCGAAACCACTAGCAAAGCAACTACAACACCTGTGACATCAAGAAAGAATGAAGATGACAAGGAACTGAAAAGGCAGGAAAGAAGGCTGACAAGAGCGATTACAGAGCTTGAGGAGCAACTTTCTCTATTGGACGAACAGCTGGCAGCACTTCAAAATGAACTTGCCACCCCTGAATTTGCGGAAGATCATGTGAAATTAATGGAACTTCAAGCACAGATTGATGCTTGTCAGGATGACCACGATAACAAATCGGAAAATTGGCTAGCCCTTCAAGAAGAATTAGAATCATTTGTATAAAAAATCGTAATTTTTATTGCGCCACGTCGAATCGGTATAACCAATTCAACGCGGCGTTTTGTCGTTTCTAGCTGTCGTAACTTGTTATATAGTCAACTATTCTAGTTTTCCGGGAAATTATTTCCCACAATCTTATACACAAGCAAAATGTTGATAGTACGGGATATGAACAACACTGTCCACATTATCCACAGGTTTCTTATTTTTTTTCCACAAAGTTATCCTTTCTCCCATGTTATTAAATGAACAATTTCATATGTTATGCACAACTTATCCACAAATTGTGCATAAGTACGAACGTTCCCTCTTGACAAAATTAAAATGCTACCGACATAAAAACACGGAAATTGTCGTTTCATGACAATTTCCGCGTGCACAGATTATTATTTTTTCCATGAAGTAAGTGACATACCTGGCTTACCGTTCATCGCAAGATTGCCACGTATTCCGTCCACAAACATGGCTGATCCCGCTGCCGCAATCATAGCTGCGTTATCCGTACAAAGAGCGATTGGTGGTACATAAAAAGGAATTCCTTCGTCCTTGAACGCATCTTCTAGTGAAGAACGTAATCCTTTATTCGCTGCAACGCCTCCAGCTGCAATCACCTGTTTTACACCATATTCCTTTGCAGCCTTCAACGCTTTTGTCGTTAATACCTCGACAACGCTCGCTTGAAAACCAGCTGCAACATGAGCTGGGTTGACTTGCTCTCCACGTTGTTCAAGATTATGTTTGTAATTTATAACTGACGATTTTAGTCCGCTAAAACTAAAATCATAAGAATTTGGTTCTAGCCACGCTCTTGGAAAAGCAATTTCTGCATCACTTTCCGCCGCTAATCTGTCAATTTGCGGTCCTCCTGGATAAGGAAGCCCGAGTACACGAGCCACCTTATCGTATGCTTCTCCAGCGGCATCGTCACGCGTTTCTCCAATTAACTTGAATGATCCGTGTTGTTCCATTAATACAAGCTCTGTATGTCCTCCAGAAACAATAAGTGCTAGAAGCGGAAACTCCATTGGTTGCATCAGCTCATTTGCATAAATATGGCCCGCAATATGATGAACCCCGATAATCGGCAAACCGTTAGCAAAAGCGAATGCTTTCGCTGCATTTACACCTATTAATAATGCTCCTACTAATCCTGGCCCTTCTGTCACCGCAACTGCATCCAACTGTGCAGGAACAAGTCCAGCTTCCACTAGTGCTTCTTCTATGACAAGCGTAATTTGTTCAACATGGTGTCTTGATGCAATTTCAGGTACAACACCACCAAATCTCGTCTGGCTCACAATTTGGGAGGCTACAACATTTGATATAATCTCCGTTCCATTTTTAACAATGGAAGCCGCTGTTTCATCACAACTCGTTTCAATTCCTAAAATATAGCTGTCTTTTGTCATTTGAACTCCACCCACATGACGAGCGCATCTTCATGGTCGTCTGTATAATAGTTTTTCCGTATTCCGCCATCCTGAAAACCAAGTTTACGATACAAATTTTGTGCTGTTTCATTCGTCATCCGTACTTCAAGCGTCATTAAGCGAACGTCCAGCTCCCTACAAAGTGCAATGGCTTCTCTCATTAAAGCTTCACCGATGCCATTGCCACGCATTTGCGGACGTACCGCAACATTCGTAATATGACACTCATCCAATACAATCCACATACCGCAATGACCAATCACTTCTTCATCCTGGACTGCAACGACATAATGCGCATAGTCATTACTCGTCATTTCATGCTCGAAAACTTCCCTCGTCCATGGAATCGCAAAAGACTCCTGCTCGATTTGCACAACAAAGGGGATATCATCCATCCCCATTTTTCTATATTGAATATCTTTACTCACTAGTCTTGTCCTTTCCCTGCTCTTTCAGCCAGTTTGCCTCAGCCTCAGCAATACGACGGTATTCAGGCACAAATGCATGCACATCTGCTTCTTGCTCTGATTGAGCTGCAATATAAATGAGTGAAGATGCACGAGGCAGATTGAAATGAAGTGGTGCAATCATCGCACGATGCCCAAGCTGTTCAACAATTTGCTGTTCATACATAGCCGTATCTTTTCCGACAAATAACACGGGGCCATCGCACTCTCCAATTTTTCGAATCAATTCTTCAAGAGAATAATGCCCGTCTTCAATGACTTCCATAAGCTCCCCAGCATTTAATTGATAGACACCCGCATAAACATTATTTCGTCTAGCATCAATAATTGAGCAAATTAAGCCATTAAAAAATAATGCATTGGCAGCCAATGCTTTCAAACTAGAGACACCAACAAGAGGTTTGCCAAGTGTCCATGCCAATGTTTTTGCTATCGTTACACCGATTCTGACACCCGTATAAGAACCAGGTCCTTCCGCAACCGCAATCGCATCAATTTGAGACGGTGCAATCCCTACCTTTGCTAGTAATTCTTCAATTGCCGGCATTGCACGCAGTGAGTGGTTGATAGCCATTGCAGAAGTTTCCTCCACTAACAGTTCTCTGTCCTTCACGATTGCAATCGAAAGTGGTGTATTAGCCGTATCTATTCCTAGCCAAATCATAAGTAAATCCCCTCACAAATCTTTTTATACCGTTCACCTATTGGCTTAAGTGTAATCATTCGTTTATCTCCGCCTCCATGAACAAGACGAATTTCTAAACGTTCTGTCGGTAAATTATCCTCAATCAAATGTGCCCATTCAATAACTGATATTGCTTCTCCGTAAAACAATTCGTCCCAACCAAGATCCTCATCACTACCAGCCAAGCGGTAAACATCGAGATGATTGAAAGGATAATCCCCTTCATACTGCTTGATAATCGTAAACGTCGGACTGTTGACTGTGCGCGTAATGCCCAAACCTTTTGCTAATGCTTTCGTAAACGTCGTTTTACCGGCACCAAGATCTCCTTCGAGTGTGAGTACATCCGGTGGAGTAAGAAGCGTTGCCAATTTTGTTGCTAACTGCTCTGTTTCCATAACAGAAGAGACTTCGATTTCTTTAATCATATGATTTTTCCTTTCCGCTACTTTGTTATAGTGTACCGAAAATACGATGCATCGGAAAGTTTAGAGTTGCCTATCATCGAATTTCCAACAATGCGTAGTTTAGTTTTTATTAAATATTATTTAAGCAACAAAAAAACCGACCCTGGAATAAATCCCTAGAATCGGTTTGTAAATTAAAATTAAATGGCGGTCCCGACCGGGATCGAACCGGCGATCTCCTGCGTGACAGGCAGGCATGTTAACCGCTACACCACGGGACCTAAACATGTATTACTTTTCGACATTAAGACTTTTTACACATTTAAGTCGAAGTAAATGTGTTTGCCCGGCGACGTCCTACTCTTGCAGGGGGAAACCCCCAACTACCATCGGCGCTGAAGAGCTTAACTTCCGTGTTCGGGATGGGAACGGGTGTGACC
>NZ_JAWLIQ010000020.1:0-72624 GCF_033485175.1 Sporosarcina sp. YIM B06819
AAAAAGATGACCCCGGAACAATACCGAAGTCACCTCTTGGGTGCATAGAATAAAACGTCGTTTTTTTTAACTGTCCATTAAATGGGGCTCAGTTCATTTAAGTGTAGTAAGGTTCTTTTTTTTTGACGATATGTATGCCTTTCACTGACTTTTTGGGCAGCCTAAGCTTTATATATTACTACCATATCGCAACTAGCCCCATTAGAAACTTATCGATCAATTGACAGAGGTTATCGATCATTTCGATGTCGTTATCGATCAATTGCCAAAGGTTATCGATCAACTTCGCAAAGTTATCGATCAATTGAGCAGAGTTATCGTCATTTCGGGACCTTCGCCTTATCAGATAGCGAACAATTAATTGCCAATACATAGCTCATCCCTCCATAAAATTGGATGGGTAAATAACCAGTCAATTGGACCTTTTTCTTTAGTAAAAACAGAGGTACGATAGAGAGGAAAGGAGTTGCCAGCATGGCACCAATTTTTCACGGCATCATTTTAGCATTTGGATTGATTTTACCTTTAGGTGTCCAAAATGTTTTTGTGTTTACCCAAGGTGTGACGCAACCACATCTGTTAAGAGCGCTTCCGGCGGCGATAACCGCTGCCATTTGTGACACGCTGTTAATTATTTTGGCGATCTTAGGTCTATCGGTCATCGTTTTACAATTTGAATGGCTTAGATTTGGATTGTTAGTGGTAGGCATCCTATTTCTCATCTATATGGGGAAAGTGATCTGGTCTTCTGGCGCAGCGAACGTAGAGGGAAAAGAAGCATTACCGGTAAAAAAACAGATCCTTTTTGCGCTATCCGTATCGTTATTGAATCCACATGCGCTGCTGGATATCATAGGCGTGATTGGGACGAGTGCCGTTAAGTATAGTGGGCAGGAACAACTTGCCTTTGCCGCTACTTGTATTTTTGTCTCGTGGCTCTGGTTTTTCGGCTTAACGCTTGCTGGCGCAACATTGAAGAAAATAAAGATAGCTAGTAAAGTCTTCATTTTATTTAATAAATGTTCAGCGGTGTTTATATGGGGAACGGCTTTGTATTTATTGGTGGGTTTATTTGCAAGCTGATGGACGGGCCATTTCAAATGGGAGAAAGCATTTATTGTCAGGAAGGGGACATCTAACAATGACAACATCAAAAGGAAGTCTAAGGACATGTAGTAACGGGCACGAATACTACAAGGGCAGTGATTGTCCGGTTTGTCCGACATGCGAGCAAGAACGCAAGCCAGCCGATGGATTTCTTGCAAAGCTTTCTGCACCTGCTAGAAGGGCGTTAGAGCATCATGGCATTACAACATTGCAACAATTAGCAACATATAGTGAAAAAGAGATTTTACAATTTCACGGTTTAGGCCAAGCTTCTCTACCTGTACTCAGAGCTTCTTTAGAGGAAAGTGGACTGTCGTTTAAAAATAGTAAGAAGCCATTTTGATCAAACAATATCAAAATGGCTTCTTTTTTCTTCGGAATGCAAGTTAAAACAGTGCAATAATTCGGTCAAGAATTCCCGTAATATCAAGGAAGACAATGATAATGACTAAAGGAATCACATATTTCATGATGAAAAACCAGGTATTAAATGCTATTGACCCTAGACGAGAATGCCGAAGGATTTCCTCGCGCAAAGCACTTTTCTTAATCTTAAGCGGAACAAAAATAGAAATTAGCAGAACACCAAGTGGCATTAAAATATTGCTCACTAAGTAATCGGCTGAATCAAATAGACTTTTTGAGAAGATGAGTAAATCTGCAAAAACACTATACGATAACGCAGAAGGAATACCGACCGCAAAAATGAACGCACCAACAATAAATGCGTATTTTGTTCGCTTCGCCTCGTTGCCTTTCACGATAGACGCCACAATGATTTCTAACATGGAAAAGGCTGAAGTTAATGTAGCGAATAAAAATAAAGCTAAAAACCCTAATAAGAACGCTTCTCCAAAAATAATTTGGTCGAATACTGCGGGTAATACCACAAATAACAAACCAGGCCCTTCAGCTGGCTCTAAACCAAGTGAAAAGACAGCTGGGAAGATGGCTAATCCTGCGAGTAAAGCAATCAATAGATTCATTGACACAATTGAAATCGCCGGCTGAATCAAGCTTTCTTTTTTTGATAAATATGAACTATATGTCACCATGACCGATACCCCAACGCTTAAGGAGAAGAAGGCTTGCCCCATGGCGAATAAAATACTTTGAGATGTAATATTCGAGAAGTCAGGTGCTAAAAAGAATTTTACACCTTCCATCGCATTTTCGAGTGTCAACGAACGTACAATTAGTACAATGAATAACGCGAATAGCGCAGGCATTAATATTTTACTAGCTTTTTCAATGCCATTTTGAATCCCTCTCGCCACAACTACGACAGTAAGGACCAAAAATCCTAATTGGGCAGCAATGACTAAGAGTGGATTGCTAATAGTTGTGTTAAAGACGGCTACATAATCAGCACCCTCATGAATGATGCCACCAAACAGCCCTTTTGCAAAATAGATGACAATCCAACCACCAATGACACTGTAAAAAGATAACAGTAGGAAACAAGTAAATACGCCTAACTTTCCGATCCAATGCCAATTTGTATTAGGTGCTAAAGTACGGTAAGCACTAATGGCTTCTTTTTGTGTGCTACGGCCAATGACAAACTCGGCGAGTAGCAAGGGGAAACCAATTATTAAAGAAAATAAAATAAACAGTAGAAAGAATGCACCGCCACCGCTTATTCCTGTTACATAAGGAAGTTTCCAAATGGCTCCTACTCCTATGGCGGATCCTGCTGCGGCTAAAATAAATCCAATCTTCGATGACCATTGCTCTGATGTTTGCATGTTATTCCATCCAATCTATTGTTAGTGTGTTCTTTATCAAAAAGTAAAGAACAAAAAAACCACATCTCTATCATTAACGATAGGGACGTGGCTTTTCACGCGGTACCACCCTAATTGGAAACAGCATCTGTTTCCCACTTGTTAAAATAACGGTTTTATCCGTTTTATACTACATTGTCTATCCGGCAGTATAAAAAAGCTCCAAGAATGAAATTCACCTAGTCTTTGTATCAGTTTGCACCAACCACTGATTCTCTAGTAACAGGGAGACCGGCTTAATAGGGTTCTTTTCAACGCTCATGTTATCTATTTATGTATAGACGGAACTATATCATGAAGCTATTTGAAGGTCAAGCCCTATACAATTAATTCATTCAATTAAAGTTCACAAATAATATTGCAAAGCCTCTATTTCATTGTGATTTATTGTTAAAATGAAGGAAGCAATTATTTTACTTGATCAAGGAGTGAATAACAGTGAAGGTATTCAGATGGGTATTCGTTGCGGTTGTCTTATTGCTCACGGCTTGTGCTGCTGAAACGATGGAAGGCTATGTAACGATTGGTCTTGATGAGGTACTTCAGCAACAAGATGGCGGGGCAATTGTTGTGGATGTTCGTGAAGTGGAAGAGTTTGCTGAAGGACATATTAGTGGAGCAATTAACGTCCCTTTATCCGAATTGAAAAAAGGCAATCGAGCCGATTTAGATAAGAAGGAAACGTATATTATTATTTGTCGTAGTGGCAATCGATCAAAAGAAGCGAGTGATATTCTATCCGAAGGGGGCTATGACGTGGTGAATGTCTCGGAAGGGATGTCGTCTTGGACGGGGGCAGTGAGGCAATTGTTTCATTGATATGATGTTGTAAAACTATGCTCCGGTGCTATCCTAGAGTGCCGGAGCATAGTGGATGGGTACATTTAACGAGTCATTAAAGATACCCATTAATGCGTGATTTATCTTCTTCAATAATTTCCTCTTTTAAATTTTTAATGCCTTCTTTCCGTCGAGAATTTTTTTCCTGGATGGCTGCCAGTTCTTTTCCTTCCGCGAACTCCATTGCTGCTTCTGCCGCTTCAAAATTACTAATTGTTTTCTTAAGCCTTTCTTCATTATCAGCTGAATCGTTTGGTTTGGGTGTGATTTTTGACATCATGCTTCCTCCTTTATTGTTAAAAAATCATTCAAGAGGTAGCATGCCCGAATGCCTAAGAACTATTCGATGGAGGAGTAACCTAGCGCTGTATTCATTTTAATTAGCCAAAGTACAATCTTTTAGTATTGTTATACATCTGCCGATAGACATCTCGACAATCCATTTTTTTCACAGAGGCAATCTTGGCAATCGAGTGGTGCATCATCGTCGGATGAGTCATCGCATGTTCAAAGGGTCCCGAGAACGGCCATGGCCCGTCTGTTTCGACGAGTAAGCGTTCGATAGGATATTGCTCAATAAGCCCAAGGATTTCTGGTTCGTAGACGCAATCGGGCGTCACTGATACATAGTAACCATTGCATATCAGTCTCTCAATAGTAGATGATGCACCCTTAAACCAATGGAAATGCGCTTGCGTCACAGAATACTTCTCCAATAGATCGCATACTGTTTCGGCATCTTCGTAAACAGCGTGAAGTACAATAGGTTTGTTCCATGTATTAGCTTGACGGATAAATGCATCAAGTGCTTCTTTATAAGGTTCTAGCTGCAGGTCAGGGTTCTTCTTTCTCAAATAATAGGGCAATCCAACTTCCCCAAGTGCAACCATCTTATCCTTATGTATGTGCATGAAAGTAAATAGTTCCTGCAGGACAATATCAGAAGGCGGCTCCTGCTCTGGATGATAGCCAAAGGCAGGGTAGATGCCCGAATAACTTTCTGCAAGTTTTAGATTGTGGATGCTGGAAGTAAGATCCATTGATACACTAATTAAGCCGCTTAGCGCAGAGGATGGACACTCCAAATCATTGATGATTGTACTCTGCCCCGCTGAGTCATATTGGTCAAGGTGGATATGCGCATCAATGATTGGTAGTCGATCATCTTCCCCGTAACTCATCATGAATCTCCCTCTTTAACTGCATAAATGGCTCGCTCAATAACATATCTTCCGTCCTTGGTCTTGGAAAAGGAACGCTAATTTCCTTACAGATGGACGCTGGTTTATCGGAAAGAATTAAAATTCGGTCGGATAAATATAAAGCTTCTTCAATATTATGTGTGATGAATACAATCGATTTTCGGTATTGTTCCCAAATGGCTAGCAACCACTCCTGCATTTCAAATCGCGTGAATTCATCGAGTGCAGAGAATGGTTCGTCCAAGCAAATGATGGACTGAGGACTGTTTAGGCTACGAATAAAGGCGACGCGCTGCTTCATGCCGCCGGATAATTGGTGTGGATAAGCTTGCTCATAGCCACCTAGTCCTGCCTTGTCAATTAGCTCCAATGCAATTGCGGTATCTTTTTGCCCAGCAATTTCCGAGCTCAATAATACATTTTGTAAAATCGTTCGCCACGGGAACAAAGAAGGATTTTGTGGCATATAACTAATGTGGCCACGCGAGTTGTTAAGCGTGTTGCCATCCAGTATAATCTCGCCATGATCTGGTGGATATAAGCCGCCAATGAGTTGAAATAATGTACTTTTTCCACTGCCAGACGGCCCAACAATGGTTACAAATTCGCCTTCATCGACATGAAAGGATACATCTTTCAGTACGTGATGATTACCGTGAGATTTTGAAATCTGCTGTAATTGTAATTTACCCATTCGATGAATTCCCTCCTTGTCGTTGCCAACGGAATAGCCATTTTTCAATCCATGCAATAACGGCGAAAAAAGTTAAACTTAAAATCATAATTAGTAAAATCGCGACAAACACGCGATCTGTTTTAAAAGAAGATGAGGCTAGTGTCATATAGACACCGATTCCTTTATTGGCACCGAGCCATTCTGAAATGACAGCGCCCATGACGCTATAGGTAGCTGCAATTTTTAAACCGGAAAAGAGAGAGGGAAGGGCATAGGGCCATTGCAACTTCCAAAAAATTTGCCGATTTGTTGCCCCTGTCATTTTCATATAATGCAATAAATCTCGGTCCGTTTGCCGCAAACCATCTAATGCGGCGATGGTAATTGGGAAAAAGCACACGAGTACAATAATAATCACTTTCGGCAACATACCGAATCCGAACCAGATGACGAGCAAAGGTGCCAACACGATAATCGGAATGTTTTGCGATAATATCAGTAACGGATAAAGGGCTTCCTGTAACACGGGTAGACGGAATAGCACTATGGCAACAGCTAGGCCTACGATGACGCCAATCGCATAACCAGTAAGTGTGAGACGGATAGTCGATAAGATATGACCAGAATAATGCGTCCAACCATGAATGACTTCTTGCCATACTTGTGTAGGGACGGGGAGTAACCATGCTGGAATATCAAATAGGTGACCGGCTATTTCCCATAGGATAAGTAAAAGGATGATGACCAATGTTGGTCGCCATCCTTTTTTTAATAAGTGTTTCAACGGTATTTCTCCGTCAATTTGTCCATGGAAGCACCATCTGGCTTATAAAATATTTTTACTTGTGAAATGATACTTAGTGAACCGATTGCAACCATGCGCTCATTCATTTTTTGTACAATAGCGAGTAACTCCGTCAAGTTACCTTCCATTGTCGTTTCTAGTGGTGATACTTGGTAAGGGACTCCAGACTCATCAATGACCGCAATAGCAGCGTCGACGTAAGGAATCACATCTTCTCCATTGGGTGTTTTCGGTATGATTTGAATACTCAACAGTGCGTTTGTCATAGTAACGCCTCCTTATTTGGGTAGAAATTCATTGGTAAAAGCATCTTCTGCGATAAATTCGCCGTCTAGTAAATCATTGTCATTCATCCACTCAGCGTAGTTTTGCCAAGTGCTCAGCTGTTGCTCACCCCAACGCGGTGCGTCGTCTTGGTATCGCGAAGAAATCCATTGCTGGCTTGCTTTGACGAGTTCTTCATCTAGATCAGGAACCGCTTTCGATAAAATCGATGCTGCTTCATCTGGATTGGCAATGGCGAATTCGTAGCCTTGCGTAACGGCCTTAACAAAAGAACGAACAGTGTCTGGGTTGTTGCTAATCATTTTTTCACTTGTCGTAATGACAGGCGTATAATAGTCAAGCTTGTCCGAGAAATCTTTTAAGTACTGCATATTTAGGTCAACTCCACGCAGTTCGGCTTCGATGCCTGTCCAGGCATAGTAAATCCATGCGAAGTCAATATCACGTTCGACTGCTGTGAAGAAGTCAGAATTCCCCATGTTGATAAATTCAACTTGCTCGACATCTGCCTGTTCTTTGTTCATTAATGAAGAAATGACCGCTTGTTCAACGGGAGCACCCCAGCCCCCATAGGTTTTTCCTTCATAATCCTTCGGGGATTCAATGCCGTCTTTCTTCAAAGAAGCAAACCCTGACGTATTATGCTGGAGAATGGCTGCGATGGACACGATAGGAATTTCTTGTGCACGTGCTTCTGTCAGCGATTCTTGTGCGCCAATGCCAAATTGTGCTTTATCTGCTGCTACAAGCTGGTCAGCACCTGCTTCACCAGGTAGCATTATTTCCACATCAAGTCCTTGTTGTTTAAAAAAGCCTTTTTCCTGTGCGACGTACAAGCCAGTATGGTTTGTATTTGGGGTCCAATCGAGTACAAATCGGATTTTTTCTAACTCGCCGTCTTTCTTTGATTCATTGCCAGTATCGGCACTACATGCTGTTAATAAGACACTTAGCATGACGAACAGCCAAACTTTTCTCAACTCTATTCCTCCTCTTAAATTCATAGCAATTACGCGTGAACGGTTGTCGCGGAAATCAATTACGCCATGACGTAAATCCGTACTGAGGTTTTATGTGTATTCTACTGAATAAACGCAAAAATGCGTTCTCCGGGCAACCGAAGAACGCATAAACAATAGACATAGCTAATGAGTATGTTCCCTCCGCTGGTGTCAACCAGATCAGGTTCTAAGGGTCTATACTTTCTGAGTAAATCTCAACCAGCTTGACTGGTCCCCCCACATAATTGGAATCATATGAATTTTTTTTAGTAATACATCTACTACTCTGCCACATTCATGCGAAGGAAGCAAGTACCAAATAAATAGAAGGGGATAAGGAGTAGAAATACTCTATGTAAATCGCGGCACTACTAGGCAAATCCCTAGTCGGATGGGCGTCGTATTATTTTCCACCTTCCGCCGAAAGTGCCCCTTACGCGGGACAGAGATGTGCCGCCCCTCTGTGAATAGTAGTATATCCATTTTTGCTAGATAATATTCCATGGAATAGAAAAAAGGACCAGGTATGTGATGACCCGATCCTTCCGCATTTCATTATTTACGAATCTTCTTAATCTCGTCAGCTACAAACTGTACACTCGTTCCGATGATAACTTGAATACTATGGGATCCGACAATGTTGATGCCAGGTACACCTGTGCTTTTGATCTTCTTTTGATCAACTTTATCCATATCTTTTACTTCGATACGTAAGCGTGTTATACAATTATCGACAGAAGTAACGTTAGCGTCTCCGCCTAGACCGTCATAAATTGTTGCAGCCATACCTGAGTATTTATTGCCCCCAGCTGAAGCAACTGGTCCGTCTTCTTGGATATCCTCATCATCTTCACGACCAGGCGTTTTCAGGTTGAATTTGACGATTAGGAAACGGAAAATCACGTAGTAAATAACTGCAAACACTAAACCTTGGACGATTAACATATAAGGCTGGTTAGCAAGTGGGTTTCTTGAACTTAAGAACATATCGACAAAACCAGCACTAAATCCAAACCCTGATGTCCAATGGAATGAAGCAGCGATAAATAAAGATAGACCTGTTAAAGCAGCATGAACAATATAAAGTGCTGGAGCTAAGAACATAAATGCAAATTCAATTGGTTCAGTAACACCTGTAAAGAATGCAGCAAATCCTGCTGCTATCATCAATGATGCTGTTTGTTTTTTACGTTTTGTTTTTGCAGTATGGTACATAGCAAGAGCAGCAGCTGGTAAACCAAACATCATAATTGGGAAGAAACCAGCTTGGTACATACCCGTAACACCTTTTGTTCCTGTACCTGCCAAGAAGTTAGGGATATCATTAATACCTGCAACGTCAAACCAGAAAACAGAGTTCAATGCATGGTGTAAACCAGTAGGAATTAATAGACGGTTAAAGAAACCGTATAGTCCGGCACCGACAGCGCCTAGTCCACTGATTGCTTCACCGAAACTAACTAATCCAGTATAAACAACCGGCCAGATAAAGAATAGTGCAGCTGAAGCAACGACCATAGAAGCAGCAGTCATAATTGGTACTAAACGTTTACCACTAAAGAATGCTAATGCGGTTGGTAATTGTACTTGACTAAAACGATTGTACATGGCAGCTGCAATAAGACCAGAAATAATACCGATAAATTGGTTAGCAATTTTACCGAAAGCAGCGTTTACTTCGCCTGGATCAATACCGAGTAGCATAGATACTGTACCCGTTGACAGTAATGTTGTGACAACTAGGAATCCGACTAAACCACTTAATGCGGCAGAGCCGTCCTTATCCTTTGACATTCCAAGTGCTACCCCAACTGCAAATAGGATAGACATGTTATCGATAATTGAACCACCTGCTTTAATAAAGAAAGCAGCAGCAGCGTTACCAGCACCCCAACCGTCAGAGTCAATCCAGTACCCAATACCCATTAAAATAGCAGCAGCAGGTAACACGGCTACCGGTAGCATTAATGAACTTCCAAGCCTTTGGAAATATTTCATCATGATAAATCCACCCCTATTCATATTTTTTTAATTAAGTAGTTTAATATAATAGTAATATGATGACGAGTCATGTTGTTTACGGCTTTCGTAGCCGTTCAATATGCAGTGCAATATAGCCTAACTCTTGTTCTGGTAGTTCAACTCCATAATGTGTGACTAATTCCTTGGCGACCTCGACGGCGCAATTGAAGGAAAGCGAAAACTTCTTTTTAATCATAATTAGCATTTCCTCATCCATTGTATGAAGTCCATAATTATTCATTCTTGCTAAGGTAAAGCGGAGATGCGTGATGAGGCGATGGTAGGAAATATCATCCTCTTCAATCGTAATCGTTAAGTGTTTCTTGATCGACTGAACCATGTCTCGAATAATCGTTGTTTGCCGAACTGTGTCGTGTAAATCGCCTCCTTGTGGTTTCATCGTATGGATGTGCAGCGCTATAAAGGCTGCTTCGTCTTCAGGCATTTCTACCTGGCATTTTTCTTTTATATGTTTGAGTGCCCAAAGACCAATTTCAAATTCTCTTCTATAGAAGATTTTGATTTCATGTAACAGCTTATTGTTTAAATGAATCCCATCTCTTACTCTTTCAATGGCAAATGATAGATGATCGGTTAAGACAATATGAATATGTTCGTTTAACTTGGTACCCATATGATTTTCTGCGTATGTAATGATTTCCTCTGAGATGGTAAAGTGCTCTTCAGGAATCCGACTGAGCAGCTGCTGTAATTTGTCGTTTTCTCTCATGACAAAAATCTTTTCGATTTTGTCGGCATTGACGATATCGTTGCGTTTCTTATTGAAAGCGATTCCTGCACCAATCGCAATTTTCTCTCGCTCGTCTTCTAGGACAACAACTGCATTATTATTAAGGATCTTCTTTATCTTCATTTGAAATCACCTCCTTCTATTAATAGATTTAACTTTAAACAGCAGTGAATTCTACAACTATAAAGTAACGAGAGCCTCCAAAGTAG
Organism: Sporosarcina sp. YIM B06819; assembly: GCF_033485175.1. Lineage (NCBI taxonomy): Bacteria > Bacillati > Bacillota > Bacilli > Caryophanales > Caryophanaceae > Sporosarcina > Sporosarcina sp. YIM B06819. The sequence continues at coordinate 10,686 of NZ_JAWLIQ010000020.1, forward strand.
GTACCCAATTCCGTAAATAGCTAAACCTCTGCTGATTAAAGCTAAACCCTCCAGCGGAAGTGTCTTATTTGTTAGAAACAGTCATTAACAACGTTTTCCCCATGATGCCGTCATTTGCATGGACACATTGTACGTTTTTATCACTGCTATTCGTAATAATAATTGGCGTGATAATACTCTTGGCATGTTCACCAATATACACCCAATCGACTTCAATTAATGACTGTCCGAGTGATACTTGATCACCAGTTTCAACCAAAACTTTAAAGCCTTTACCTTGTAAAGAAACTGTTTCCAAGCCGATGTGAATCAAAAGTTCTGTTCCATCAGTTGTACGTAGGGCAATTGCGTGCTTTGTATCTGAAATTAAAACAACAGTTCCGTCAACAGGGGCATGAATATGTCCATTGGTAGGCATGATAGCAACGCCTTCCCCCATCATTTTTTGACTAAAGACTGGATCTGGCACTTGATCGAGTGAAATAATTTCTCCGTTAACAGGTGCAAAAATTTCTAGGTTACGTTTTTTGAATAGTTTTGATAGCATAGCGATTAGCTCCTTCATAGTCATCGGTGTCAAGATTCAAAGGACCTTATTCATTCTATTATGAAATGAAAAGGCGCAGAACATAAAAAGGCATGGAGGTAAATGGGATGGTTAAAAAACTCCATCCGTTGTTTACCACCATGCCTGATCGTATCAGTAACATGTGATCCGCTATTGAAACTCTATTTTGATGATAGCACTAAAAATATAAAAAAGCAATAGGGACGTTAAAAATTTTTCAATATTTAGTTTTTTTGTTGGTAATTAGTTATTCATTGCCGCAAGAATCGTTTTAGACATGGCGTGTGTGGGCATGCTAATAGCGTGTTCAAACTTAAGGAGGTTACTGAATGTATGTCAATAAGTAAAGAACTTCAAAGTCTAAAGGAATTTCAGTGTGAGGATCGTTGTGTGTTGAGCGCCTATGTCAATACGAATCCAGCTGATCCAGATCAGTTAAAAGGTGCATGGAGAATTCATTTGAAAAGTGGTTTGAAACGATTAGAGGAATATATCGTTGCTTCTAAAGATGATGCTGAGCTGCAGGCATTTAAAGAGGTTAAAGAAAAAGTCGTGAAAGAAATTGAGGATCATCAGCATGAATTACACAAGGGTGTCGTTATTTTTGCTTCGGAAAACCCGAGTTTGTGGTCTGTCCATTATGTACAAGTACATGTGCGGACGAGTTTTCATTGGGAAGATCGTCCTATTGTTGAAGAGATGGAGTATATGTATAAAGCATATCCAGAAGCGGGCATTGTTTTGCCGAGCTTTGGGGAAGTGCGGATACTAGATACGGCGATGGGTTTTTTGAATGACGAAATGATTTACGATTTTGAACCAAATCTTCAGGGGTGGGGTGATCGTAAAAGAGTGACAGATGATGACCACCCGGCAATTGGCAGTAGTAAAGTAGATGTAATGGAGCCCCGATTGAAAGAAAACTTGGGACGTTTTTATAAAGGGATGGGTGAGATTGTAGATAAATTGAAGAAGGAACGTGGTTGGAAGGAGATTCACGTGGCAGGTGAAGCGGAACTCGCAAATGCTTTTGCTGCAACTTTACGGGAAAAGCCGGCAAGCTGCGTTCACAAAAATTTGAACAATAGTAAACCTTACGAAGTACTCCATCAAATTTTCGAAAAATAATCGTGTTTTCAAAGAACTAACTTTCTCATTTCATAAGAGAGGGTTAGTTTTTTGTGTACTAGGTTATACGAATTCATTCAACAAGGCAGAACACCCTTCCCACTAGACGAATAACATAGCTATGGGTAGTGAAATGGGCTACGGTTTTATCTATTTTTAAAGAAGGGATGTGTGAGTGATGCAACATTTTTATATAGTTCGCCAGGGTGATACAGTAAATCATATCGCCAAGCGTTGGGAGCTACCTATAAAATCACTAATTGCGGCGAATAATTTGACGCCCCCGTATACACTCTCTATCGGTCAACAATTGTCAATGCCGCCTGGGGTCAATTTGTATCGTGTCCAGTCGGGTGATTCCGTGTATCGGATTGCCCAATATTATGGCATGTCAGTTGCGTTAATTGCCGAAGCAAATAAGTTAATGCCGCCGTATATTCTCCATGTCGGTCAATTATTAAATATTCCGCCTGGAGCTCCATATTATGTAGTGCAATCGGGGGATACATTGAATGATATAGCACGCCGTTTTAATGTGCTAACAGCAGGGCAGAGCAATCCCGAGCTGATTCAGCAAGTGAATGAACTGCCATCGACAACGATTCAAGTGGGGATGAAATTAACGATTCCCTATACTTTTGCAGGTGACTATGGATTTATGGCCTATACATCTAATCGTGGCGGACAGTTTGATATTTGGTTAAAGAATTTACGAACCGGTGAGCAAAAGCAACTTACAAATGCTTTAGGTGATGCTTTGTCGCAGCCGATTTGGTCGCAGGATTGCACTAGGATCGCATTTGTAGGGAAAAATAGGGTGCTCTATGTCATTTACGTTACGACCGGACTAATTGCAGGGATCGATCAGTTGGATGAAGGCGGAGATCATAGTATCGATTGGTCGCCGGATAGTTCAAGTGTGGCCTATACAGCCCGTGGCAACATTATGCTGTATAACGCTACGTTACATGCGGCAGAAACAATTTCGCAGCCTAACGCTTCTGACGTTGGTTGGTTTCCAAGTGGTACTGAATTGTTATTTCAAGCACCTGATGATTCAGGCACAAGCCAGCTATTCCGGATAACAACAAACGGTACGAATAAGCGACAAATCACTCGAAATACGGATGGTCCCCTCCACGATGTTCGTCTTTCACCCGATGGAACTTTTGCTCTTTATACAACGCCGGGTGCCAGTGTTTCAATCATTTACACAGTGGAGCTTGCAACGGAGCATGTATTTGCCATTAAGGGCGGCCCGCTGGCCAAAAACTATAACCCCACTTGGTCCCCTGATTCATTACGGATAGCTTATAGTGCAACAGCTTTTGAAGATAGAAGTTATTTTTCGCAATTGAGAACGGTTGAACGTCGAGGAGAAGATGATCGAATCTGGGCGATTTCAAATTGTTATTCGACACCTGTGACCTGGTCACCGGACGGCACAACGATAGCCTATCTATCTGGTTGCCAAGAACAACAAGCAGCCAATGAAATGTGGGTTGTCAATCTGGATCACCCTGTGCCCCTTCAACTTTTAAAGGGGGAGACGATACTTTCGTTACAATGGTCACCAAAATCCATAATGGATTTGGCTCAACAGGAGTTTACAAGCGAGGTTTTTGGTGTTAATTTTCAATATCCCGCGTCCTGGCATCGAGTAAATGTTGTGCGATATGAGGGGGATGACGGTTTCTTTCAAATTTCAGCACTTTTCGGATCGAACAACATTGACGAAGTGTGTCATGCGGAAGCTTTTCAACAATTGAAGCCCTATGGTTCGGCACCTCACATGATACCATCACAAAATCCTTATGTACGAACATGTATGATTTTGCCGTCTGCCGATCAACCAGCCGATATGAAGGGGCAGGCTGCTTATATTGCAGCTTATCCAAATCCAATAACGATTGGCGGGCTGGCTTATAATTATTTTATCCTTTGGGCAGATAAGGAGCATATTCAGGATATCGCTGCAACAGTGCAATTTTTACCATAAGAAAAAAGCGTGGTCCTTTATGAAGGACCACGCTTTTTTCGTTCCCCACTAAAGGGATGCACTCGGAAAATTTGATTGTTTCTTCCATTATACAAACTGTTTTTCGACGATCTTGTTGTACTCGTCAGTGCAGTTTGATAGAGCTGATCTGCGTAAGCCTTGTTGGCTGGAACGTTACAAATCGTTGCTCGTAATCGTCTCCTGATGCAGTCAGTGTTCAAGTTGCACTTTCACAAAAAACTTACCTTTTTCTGCTCGGTGTAACACTTGCTGACCAACCAAATTATTCAGTGTACTACTTGAAACTTGGTGAAAGGAATCCATAATGATACGTTTCCTGACGAGTGTACCTTTGCTAGCAAAACAAATTTTCCGCTAAGGCTGTGCAGTTCATCCGAAAAATTGGTTTGCAGGTAGCTCGTCTGCAAGTTTGATTTTTCGGTTGTTTCACCTTGTAATCTTTGTATACCCAGATAAGAAAAAGGTAAACCACTAATTAAAATCGAATCTTTTAATTTGCATAAAAAAATGATACTCGACCATTCTATTAATGAAAATAAATTTAGGAGGTCATCTTTTGAAAAAGTTCTCAATCATTACCGCATCTTTATTCCTAATCCTGTCGTTGATGGGCTGTGGTATGAATAAAACGAAAGAAGAAATAGACAAAGTGGAAGACAAGGTGACGGGGCAAACAGGTTCGGATGTGAAGACGAATGACGATGTCGTCAATAAAGAGGAAAAACGATTGGAAGTGGCGGATGAAGCAGCGGATCGTATTGTGAAAATGGAGGAAGTGGAAAGTGCGAACGTCATTGTCACAAATCATAACGCTTATGTCGCAGTCGTTTTGCATGAAGGAGTAGAAGGAACTAAACAAATCGAAGACAAAATTGCGGAGGAAGCTAGGGCAGCAAACAAGGATTTTAACAATGTCTATGTATCTATGAATCCAGATTTTGTTAAACAAACAACCGACTATGGTAATAAAATAAGAGCAGGTGAACCGGTAGAAGGATTTTTCGAAGAATTCTCTGATACAGTAAAGAGAGTTTTCCCAGACGCTCATTAAAAATATGTAACCTAAACATTGGAAAAGGAAGGAATTATTTATTAATTGTCAAGGGTTACCACTATTTATTCCTGAATAAATAACCTAATTACGACAAATTTGTGACAAATCATATTCCTTCCATTAATCGACAACTTTTTCATTTCGATTGTTGTACGATAAGCAAGTTGCTTCATAACAGACAAGGGTCTCACAACTAGATTGAAGTTGAAAAAAACTATATGGAGGAAGAGTTGTGAAAATCGATTTGAAGAAAAAAGTATTGTCAATGCGAATACATCACAAGAGAAAAATGATGTATGTGATGGCCAAACAATTTGGCTTTACTCATCCTGAAGTTGTTGCACACAGCCAAGACTTAGATGTTTTACTAAATAGATATCAAAAAATAGTCTCGTAAATGGAAAGTTTATTGACCAAGACGATTAGCCTCTATATTAAGGGAGCTAATCGTCTTTTTATTGTCAGCGTAGTATTGTTTGTATGCATGTATCTTTATGAAGGTGGATTGTATAGATGTTTTGAAAAACAGAGTATGTAAGCGCTTTAATTTTCTAAACATTTTAAATAGTAGTTGACTAGTATATTTGAACAGTGTACTATTACGGATAATTATTGCTGCGAAATAACGAGAGCTAAAGCGAGCAATAAAGAAAAAAGGGGGAAAATGACATGAAAAGCAGTTGGTTAAAAAATGCAGTGGCATTGTTGAGTGTTGTATTCATCCTTGCTGCATGCGGCGGTGGCGGAACGGATAAGGCAGCCGACACACCGAACAATGATAAAGAAACAGCGCCAACGACAGAAAAATATAAAGTGGGCATGACACAAATTGTCGAACACCCATCATTAAACGCTGCGGCAGAGGGTTTTAAAGCGGCGTTAGCAGATGCGGGTCTTGACATAGAGTATGTTGAGAAAAATGCGCAGAATGATAATAGTACAAATACAACAATTGCTAATGACTTAGTTAGTTCAGGTGTGGATTTAATATTTGCTAACTCAACACCGAGTGCACAAGCAGTAGCAGTTGCAACACAAGACATTCCGATTGTCTTTACATCGGTGACGGATGCCGTAAGCGCAGAGCTTGTTGAAACGATGGAAAGTCCGGGTGGTAACGTGACAGGGACAATTGATAATCACCCAGAGGCGATCCCAGCAACGATGAAATTCATGAAAGAACAATTAGGCGTGAAAAATGTTGGAATGGTCTTTAACGCAGGGGAGCAGAACTCACGCTCTCAAGTGGATGCAGTAAAAGAAATCTTAAAAGGTATGGATATGGAAGTAAAAGAAGCGCCTGTGGCAACATCTGCGGACGTTAAGCAAGCTACTGAGTCATTGATTGGTAAAGTGGATGCATTTTACATCATCACGGATAATACAGTTGTTTCGGCACTTGAATCAGTTATCGATGTTGCAAATACTAATAAAATTCCACTACTAGTCGGTGAGTTCGACTCTGTAAAACGTGGCGGTTTAGCTGCATACGGCTTTGAATTTTACGATATCGGTTACGAAGCAGGCCAAATGGCTGTTAAAATCCTAAAAGGTGAAAGCAAGCCGGCAGATTTGCCTGTTCAAGTTCCTCAAAATTTGAGATTTGTCATGAATAAAGCCACAGCTGAAATACTTGGCCTTGACATTAAAGATGAATGGAAAGCTGAATTTACTGAATAAATAGGAGATGATTGCATATGTTTTCAGCTGTATTTGGATCAGTTGAGCAAGGGATCATCTATGCAATTATGGCACTCGGAGTGTATCTAACATTCCGAGTGTTAGATTTTCCGGACTTAACGGTGGATGGAAGTTTTGTAACAGGGGCGGCAGTTGCAGCGACAATGATTTTCTTTGGCTATCATCCGTTACTCGCTACAGCCGTTTCCATTGTGATTGGTTTTATCGCGGGCTGTATAACGGGACTCTTACATACAAAAGGCAAGATCAATCCACTGTTGGCAGGAATTTTGATGATGATTGCCTTGTACTCAATCAATTTAAGAATTATGGGCTTAACGCTAGACAGCTCAGTTGGGCGTCCTAATATTCCGCTGTTAAATGCGGAAACATTGTTTAGTAAGTTTAACGTTTTTTGGAGTACACTCGGCATTGATGATGCGCTCAATCAGTTTTTCGGCTCGTTGGGTGTTCAACATTTGCCTAAGACCTGGGGAACGCTGTTTATAATGCTAGTTGTGACGTTAGTTATTAAATTTATTGTCGATTGGTTTTTGCAAACAGAAATTGGTCTTGCCATTCGAGCAACGGGGAATAATAAAAAAATGATTCGTAGTTTTTCTGCGAATACAGACACGCTAATCATACTTGGATTAGGTCTATCTAACGGACTTGTGGCATTTTCAGGTGCTCTAATCGCTCAGTATTCGAAGTTCTCCGATATTGGTATGGGGATTGGGATGATTATTATTGGGTTAGCTTCTGTTATTATTGGAGAAGCCATTTTTGGAACGAAAACCATTATGCGGACAACAATTGCCGTTGTTGTGGGTGCTATTATTTATAGAATTATCATTGGTTTGGCTCTGCGGGTTGAATTCCTTGATGCCGGAGATATGAAATTGATCACGGCGGTAATTGTTATCCTTGCCTTGATTTTACCGCAGTTTATTGAGAAAAAACGTGAGAAAAATAGAAAAGCAAAACGCCATGCCGAACGACTGGCTAGCTAATATCCTACGCTGAAGAAGGAGGGCGATTCCATTGTTGAAACTCCAACAGATTAATAAAGTATTCAATGAGGCAACGCCTGATGAAAAAATTGCCCTCGATCAAATCAACTTGCATTTAAAACCAGGGGATTTTGTGACTGTCATTGGCAGTAATGGTGCAGGAAAATCGACGATGATGAATATGATTTCAGGTGCGCTGACACCCGATTTTGGCACGATTGAAATCGACGGAGAAGAGGTTGTGAAGCTTCCTGAATATAAACGTTCCATCAAAATTGGACGAGTCTTCCAAGATCCTATGGCTGGAACTGCTCCGGCGATGACCATCGAAGAAAATCTGGCGATGGCCTATTCTCGCAATAAAAAGCGTGGACTGCGCATAGGTGTCGACAAAAAACGCCGAGAGTATTTCCGCGCGTCACTTGAAACATTGCACTTGAATTTGGAAAACCGGATGAATGCGAAAGTAGGTATGCTGTCGGGAGGAGAACGCCAAGCGCTTTCTTTGCTGATGGCAACGTTTACGCAACCGTCTATATTATTGCTTGATGAACATACAGCAGCGCTTGATCCATCAAGAGCCGAATTGATTACAAATTTAACGAAGCAACTCGTTGACAAGGATCAATTGACGACGCTAATGGTTACGCATAATATGCAGCAGGCTATGGATTTGGGCAACCGGCTAATTATGATGGATAAAGGTCAAATTATTTTAGAAGTCGAAGCTGAAGAAAAGAAGCAGCTAACGATTGAAAAACTAATGGCTGAATTCCAACGTATCCGTGGTGAAAAACTAAATAGTGACGCGGCGTTGTTATCTGTGTGAATTGAAAAGGCATGACCTGTTGTGTAGTTGGCAACGGGTTATGTCTTTTTTATTGGAGTGTAAAGTATTCGAACTAGGTTGCCTAGTATTACAAGAAAAACTGATATAATTAGAAAGACTTATGATAAAGAAAAGGTGTTTATGATGAAGAAATATATTATTATCGGTGCTGGAATTTTAGGTGCGTCGACGGCGTATCATTTGGCGAAAGCGGGTGCGGATGTTCTAGTGATTGACCGCAAGGATGCGGGACAGGCAACGGATGCCGCAGCTGGAATTATTTGTCCATGGTTGTCCCAGCGTAGAAGTAAAGCGTGGTATGCACTCGCGAAAGCAGGAGCGGCATATTATCAGCCACTCATCAGTCAGCTTGAAGAAGATGGAGAAACTGACACAGGTTATCGAGCAACCGGTGCCATAAGTCTACATACAGATGCTGGTAAACTTGACAAAATGGCAGAACGTGCAATGACAAGACGAGAGGATGCACCTGAAATAGGTGATATTCGTCAATTGAATGCAATGGACACCTCAGCTTTATTCCCACCTCTGTCGCCGGACTATGAATCTGTTCATATTAGTGGTGCAGCGCGTGTTAATGGACGTGCTTTACGAGAAGCACTTGTCAACGGTGCAACAAAGCATGGCGCAAAATTTATTCATGGTTCGGCCGCACTTATTTCGATAAACAACCAAGTGATTGGTGTTCAAGTAGAAGAGCAATCGTTTAGTGCGGATACTGTTTTAATAACGGCAGGTGCCTGGGCAGCTGAATTGCTAGCACCACTCAGTATTGATTTGCAAGTGAGTGCTCAAAAAGCACAAATTGTCCATCTGCATTTAGAACATTCACAAACCGATAACTGGCCTGTTGTTATGCCGCCGACAGATCAGTATATTTTGGCATTTGACGAGGGGAAAGTTGTGATTGGTGCGACACATGAAGATAATGGTTCATTTGACCAGCGAATCACGGCGGGTGGCTTGCATGAAGTGATGGATAAAGCATTGAAAGTAGCCCCTGGTTTAATAGATGCCACATTTACGGAAGCGCGCGTTGGCTATCGCCCATTTACCCCAGGATTTCTGCCCATTATTGGCGCAGTGCCAGGGGTGAATGGTTTGCTACTGGCGAATGGACTAGGAGCTTCAGGTTTAACGGTTGGACCATTTCTAGGACAACAGTTGGCGCAACTCGCTTTAGATGAACAGGTTGATATTGAGTTGGAATGGTACGACGTTGCGGGGGCTATTGCGACATGCTAATGTAGCGGGTAGCTCTTCTCGATGTAACTATTTTCATTTTGGGAGAAATTGAAAGAGAAAATATCCACGCAACCCGTCATGTGGTATGTGTGGGTATTTTTGTTTGGAAGTCTATGAATAGGGAATAAAATAAAGTGAAGGTCTATATCATGAAAATGATTTCATCATACGAATATGCAGATGCCGTTGGGTTGGTTTCGAATGTAGAGTTATTGTCAGGAAGCTAAAGGATAAAATTCGCGAAAAAGCTGGAACGAATGACAAACGGCATATAACTAAAGCTATCCAGACATACTAATCAAATGAAGTTTATCAGTTGAATTAAAATGGAGAACTATTTTCTTGCAATCAACCAAACAATTGTTTATAATATAAACAAGAGTTTGGAAAGGGGTGGTGGTATTGAACGATAAGGAAGCGGCAATTGTTATGCTTCTTCGAAAAAATCCGTTTTTGACCCAACAGGACATGGCTGATCAATTGAATATGTCACGGCCTGCACTTGCCAATCTGATATCGGGATTGACGAAGCGTGGCATTATCACGGGGCGTGCCTATGTTTTATCTGAAGATAATGAAGTGGTTTGTATCGGTGGAGCGAACGTCGATCGGAAGTTTCATCTAAAAGATGCTACACAGTTAGGTACGTCGAATCCTTCTACGATGTCTGTGGCAGTTGGAGGCGTTGCTCGCAATATCGCAGATAATCTTGGACGGTTAGATCATTCGGTCCGATTATTAACGGTTGCAGGTAATGATGCGGATTGGCAGTTAATTGAACAAGAGTCGTCAGATTATATGGATGTGAAGGCTGTTGGTTTATTGCCTGGGCAAACAACAGGATCTTATTCAGCGGTGCTTAGCCCAGATGGAGAATTAGTTGTTGCGATGGCTAATATGGATGTCTATGAGGCGTTGTCAGTTGATTATATCGAAAGCAATGATCGATTGATTGCTAATGCAGCATTAGCAGTGATGGATTTGAATTGCCCAAAAGAAACGGTTGAATTTGTGAAAAGTCGTGCAGTATTACATGGTACAGGCCTGGTAATCGTTCCTGTATCTTCGCCAAAAATGACGCGGATGCCGGATAATTTGGAAGGTGTTACTTGGTTTATCTGTAATCAGGATGAAGCTGAAACGTACACAGGGCATTCGATTCATAATGATGCAGATTGGGAAAGTGCTGTGCATAAATTGTTCGAAGCGGGTGCTGAGAACGTTGTCGTAACAGCTGGTTCGAAGGGTGTTATGGCAGGAAAACGTGGTGGGGAAGTCAAACGCTATACAGCGATGAATGATGTATCGGTGGAAGATGTTACTGGAGCAGGTGATGCATTTGTTTCTGGTGTCTTGCATGGCTATTTAGAAGGTATGGATACGGCAGAAGCAATTCGTTGCGGGCTTATCAATGCCGCCAAAACGCTTGAATCATCCTATACAGTACGACCAGAATTATCAAAAGAGCAGCTCACAATCGAATTGGAGGAATTTTAATGGAAAAGTATCTATCTTACTCAGCAGAAGTACAGGAAGCAATGGCACAAGGAAAGCCAGTTGTCGCACTCGAATCGACAATTATCTCACACGGTATGCCATACCCGCAAAACGTTAAAACAGCACGTGAAGTAGAACAAATTATTCGTGACAATGGTGCAGTACCTGCAACAATTGCGATTATCGACGGAATGATTAAAATCGGTCTTTCTGATGAAGAGCTTGAAATGTTCGGTAACAGCCAAGGTGTTGCAAAAGTTTCACGACGCGACATCGGTTATTTAATCGCAACGAAGCAATTGGGTGCGACAACAGTTGCTGCGACAATGATTTGTGCGGATCTTGCGGGCATTCGTATCTTCGTAACAGGCGGTATTGGTGGTGTTCACCGTGGTGCGGAAACGACAATGGATATTTCTGCTGACCTTGAAGAACTTGCTCAAACGGACGTTGCCGTTATTTGTGCAGGAGCAAAATCAATTCTTGATATTGGTTTGACACTTGAGTATTTAGAAACAAAAGGTGTGCCGGTTGTTGGTTATCAAACGGATGTATTACCTGCATTCTACACACGCACGAGTGAATTCCCACTTCAAATTTGTGCGGATAATGCTAAAACAGTTGCAGACATGCTGCATGCGAAATGGGATCTTGGTTTGAAGGGTGGCGCAGTTATTGCCAACCCAATTCCAGAAGCGGATGCAATGGAAGAAAGTTTCATCAATGGCATCATTAAAACGGCACTTGACGAGGCAAATGCAAACGGTATTGCAGGTAAAGATGTAACACCATTCATGCTTGGTAAAGTGAAGGAATTGACAGATGGTACGAGTTTGGATGCGAACATCGCGTTAGTGAAACATAACGCTGTGGTTGGCGCGCAAATCGCAGTAGCATTTAACGGGAAGTAAAATCAATCACGCCTCTGCGTGATTGCGTCCGGATTTTTTTTGAGCTTGGGGCCTACAGGAAGTAGGTCATGCAGTCGTTGCGACAGGACGTCGCGTACTTAGACTGCCTTCTTAAGCTCCCCTAAAAATCCGTGACATCCGCTGGAGGCTTTATCTGAATTCAGATAAAAAAGGAATCGTCGCTCTTCTTTAGAAGAACGGCGATTCCTTTTTTTTTTTTTTTAATCCAAAATACATTGATAAAGTTGAAAAGTTATGATAAATTAATATAGAAACTCTATTAATTGTAATTAGTATATAAATAACCTAATTATATTATACATCATGAAATCCTTTTAGTCAACACCTATTTTGATTTTAATAAAGGAGTGTTTTGTATGAATATGGAAATCAGGGAAGAACAACAACGAGTGGACAATGTAATGGAGATAATCACAGAGCAAATCGGTAAGCTGGAAGACGAAACGGGTCGACGTCGTAAAGAAGTGGTTGATTTCCGCAAACACTTTTGGGATGACGTCAAGGTTAACACAGATACTTTCGATGATTATCTTGAGACAATAATTGGTTTGAGACAACAGAGCCAAACGCTAGCCGTAAATGAAAGTAGCCATCGGCAAGCTTCCAAGCGCTTGTCGGAGCTACGCCGTATGCAGAAGGTACCTTATTTTGGTCGGATTGATGTACTTGAAGAAGGTACTTCCATCGTGGAACGTATTTACATCGGTGTCTCTACGCTCATGGATGAAAGTGGAGAGGACTTCCTAATCTACGACTGGCGTGCGCCAATCTCAAGCGTCTACTACGATTACGGGCCAGGTCCGATTGAATACGCGACACCCGGTGGGGTGATCCACGGGATGTTGGAGAAGAAGTGGCAATATATTATTAGTGGTAGCATGATTGAATCTATGTTCGATACGAGTCTCACCATCGGAGATGAGATTTTACAACAAGTACTGGGCAAGGGTACAGATAAACATTTGAATAGCATAGTAGCTACCATTCAACAGGAACAAAATCGAATTATCCGGCACGATCACGGGCGCCTGTTAATCGTTCAAGGTGTAGCCGGCAGTGGAAAGACATCAGCTGCCCTGCAACGGATTGCTTACTTGCTGTACAAATACCGAGATAGACTGAAAGCTGATCAAATCATACTATTTTCGCCTAATGCAATGTTTAACAGCTACGTATCAACGGTGTTGCCAGAGCTCGGGGAAGAGAATATGCAACAGGTGACATTCCAGGAGTACTTGAACCATAGGCTGAGTGATACATTTCAAGTCGAGAACGCTTACGAGCAATTGGAATTTGTGTTGACTGCCTCAAAAGACCCTTCCTATGAAGCAAGAGCTGCGAGCATCCAGTTCAAGACATCACCTCGTTTTTTCGAGGCAATTCAATCATACAGGCAGTCGCTGGAATTATCCGGCATGATCTTTAAAGGAATTAAATTTAGAGGTGAACCAATTGTCACCGCCGAACAAATGTCGGAAATGTTTTATAGCAAAGACATCTCGATTCGCTTCCATAATAGGATTGAAAGGTTGACGGAATGGCTAAATGATCAAATTGATGAAGTAGAGAAACTTGAACTGACTAAGCAGTGGGTGCAGGAAGAAATTGAACTTCTTAGTGACGAGGATTATCGGAAGGTTCACAGCCGTTTGCAGAAAAAACGTAACTTTAGGGAAGGTGAATTTGACAATTATGAGGATGAGATTGAAGTGCTTAGCCAATTAATTGTTCGCAAGAAGTTGAGACCACTGCGCAAACGGATTCAGGCGCTTCGTTTTATCGACATGAAGGGGATATACAAGCAACTTTTCACCGATTCAACGCAGATTAACGCATGGATGAAGGGGAATACACCAGAGAAGTGGGAGGAAATTTGCCTATCGTCGGTAAAAATGCTTGATGAAGGCAAGCTTTTTTATGAAGATGCTACTCCTTTTTTACTGTTGAAAGAGCTGATTCAAGGCTTTCAGATGAATAGTTCTATCAAACACATACTGGTAGATGAAGCACAGGATTATTCTACATTTCAATTCGAGTTTTTGAAGCGTTTATTTCCTGCGGCAAAGATGACTGTGCTAGGCGACTTTAATCAGGCGATATTCGCACATGCCAGCGAGACGGTCGATTTCCATACGCTTACCGGCTTATATGGGTCAGACAAAACGGAGGTAATCATCTTGACGCGCAGTTACAGATCCACAAAACCGATTGTCGAATTTACACGAGGGCTCGTGCTGAACGGTGAACAAATTACCGCTTTTGAACGCGACGGTGAGAAGCCTGTTCTGACGCAAGTGTCCAATCGTGTTGAATTGCATCGCTGTATTGCGTCCAAGATTTCAGACTTACGGAAGCAGTGCTATAATACGATTGCAATCATATGCAAATCGGCGGCCGAAAGTGCCACAGCATACGATGCCCTAAGTGACCTGGAAGAAATTAAGCTTGTAAAAAGTGGCTCCATTGAGTACGAGCAAGGTGTTGTTGTCATACCGGCGTATTTAGCGAAAGGAATCGAATTCGATGCTGTCATCATTTATGACGCTTCATCGCAGGTATACGGCGATGAAAGCTTGCGCAGACTGTTCTATACTGCCTGTACCCGAGCTATGCACCACTTGCAGCTTTACAGTGTAGGCGAACCAAGCCCCTTTTTGCTACCTATTGCACGAGGGAGTTTAGCCGCAACACTGATGAAAGAAGAGTGAAATACAACCTAGTTCTTATAGTTAAAACACCGGTAAGCCATTACGCTTATCGGTGTTTTAATGCGTTCAAATTACATAATGATGCCTATAATTGTACCTGAAATGACGGAAGCGAGCGTCGCGCCTAATAGCAGTTTTAAAGCGAATTTTGAAACATAATTACCTTGTTTTTCACTGATTGATTTGATGGAGCCTGACACAATACCCACAGTCCCGAAGTTTGCGAAACTCACTAAATAAACGGAAACAATTGCAATTGTTTTGTCAGAAAGGCCACTTGAAATTTTGCCAAAGTTCAACATAGCTACAAATTCATTCGTAATCAGTTTTGTAGCCATAATTCCACCTGCTTGTACAGCCTCTGCCCATGGAACACCCATTAAGAAGGCGACTGGTGCAAAGATATGGCCAATAACTGTTTGGAAGGAAATGTGAAATACGCTTTGGAAAATTACATTAATCAATTCCATCAGTGCAATAAATCCTAATAGCATGGCTGCGACGACAATCACAATTTTAAATCCATCCATTATACTTTCTCCAATCATTTGGAAGAAAGGAACGCGTTCATTTTCTTCAATATGCACTAAATCCTCTTTTTCGTCTAAATCATAAGGATTAATAATATTAGCAACGATAAGTGCACTAAATATATTTAGTACAACAGCCGTTACAACAAATTTCGGCTCAATCATTGTCATATATGCGCCCACCATCGCCATACTAATTGCACTCATTGCTGAAGTACAAATGGTATATAGTCTTTGTTGGGAGAGAAATGGAATTTGCTTTGCAATTGTTAAGAACACTTCTGGTTGTCCGAGCACGGATGTTGACACTGCAAAATAGCTTTCCAGTTTTCCCATGCCCGTTACTTTACTCAACAATAAACCTAAATACTTTATGATGATTGGCAGTACTTTTATGTAGTTCAGTATGCCGATTAACACAGCCATGAAAACAAGAGGTAATAGCGCGACAAAGAAAAACGTAAAAGCACCATCATTTACCATGCCACCAAATACAAATTGAATTCCTGTATCGGCAATCGCCAGTAATTTTTCAAAAAACACGCCGATTTTGGTAATTACAATAAGACCTATATTGGTATTCATCATGGTGTACACTAATACGATTTGAACTGCTAACATGATTAGAATACGTTTATATTTTATCTTTTTTCTATTATTGCTAAGCAAAAAGGCGATACCGAAAACAAACAAAACTCCTGTTAGTAAGAAAATAAAATTCATGTGAATCCCCCTCGTAAGCGTTTACATTAATTGTTGAAAAATTAGTTATACATGTTTGTGGTTTAAACATATGTTTAGTATACGCTTTCATGTTTGAATGTCAATATTTTTTTAGATGAATCCAACTGGGAATATAAACTAAATTCTGCCTCCCCCTTTTCTTATCCACACCTACGAATAATTTCAGGATCAAAAATTGAAAAATGATTTTATTCCGGAAACGACTTTTGATATAGCGATGGGGGGAACGTACTACTGGTAGTATTCAACCCGCAAGGTGATACTAAACAAAAAATGCCCATCCGCTTTATTTTCTCGGATGAGGCATTTTCTAACGCTATTTTGATTAATGCTATGCAGTTTTCTTTTTGGATAACAATCCATTCCGATTTAGCAGTATCGGTAAGCTCATGCCGAGAATAATGATTACAATTCCTACAATTTGTAGTGTAGAAACAGTTTCACTTAACAAGATGACTGATACCATTACTGCAATTGGCAATTCAATGGAGCTCAGTATGGAAGACATGCCCAATCCGACTTTAGGTACTGCAATCGTGAATAAAAAAACGGGAATAATCATCCCGAATAACCCTAATAACAAACCATAAACCCAAAGTCCTTCGTTAAACAAGGTTCCATTCCAAATCACTTCCGGTGACTGAAAAACAACTGACATCATAAAAGCGAAGAATGAAACAAAGACTAAGCGATTCGTGGTAGTCATATTTGTAGCTGCTCTAGCGTTAGCAAATAAAAATAGGGAATAACACAAAGCGGCTGCCAGCCCCCAAAACCATCCTTGTAAAGGGATTTGGGATATATCAACGTCTATTAGACCGGCAGCGGGTATGGTTCCGACAATTAATATGAGTAAAGAGATGGATTCAATTCGACTTGGAAATTTGCGTTTGGATATACAAGAAATCACCACGCCTATCCAAGTAAATTGGAACAGTAGTACAACAGCCAAAGAAGCAGGTAAATAGTTCAAAGAATGGCCGTAGACAATATTCGTCAAGCCTGTAAGAACACCTGCAAAGAGAAGCGGTTTAATGCCTTTAAAACTTAACTTAGTTCTGTTTGTAAAAATGAAAAGACAGACCGCGATACAAAAACCGAAAAAGAATTGACTGGTAACGGCTTCAGCAGCAGTAAAACCACTACCCATAGCTAATTTTATGATGGTTGAAACGACACCATAACTACTAGCAGCTATAATTACCAACAAGGGATATAGATACGTTTTCATCATTCTACTCCTCTTCTATTTTTTATGGTGCATTAAATTTAGGCTACGATTTTTGAATGTACTTAAAAAAATCATAAGCTCCAATATAAATCACAGATAGACCTTTTTACAATCTATTTTTTTATTATGTAGCAATAGGGTGGTTTAAATTGGAGTAATTAACACGCTTATAGTAAATAAAAAAGGCATCTCATTTACGGAGAAGTCTGTGCATGAGAAAGCTCTTTGTTGTCTGATAATTAATTATTTGTTAGTCTGTAGGGAGTAGATAGAGAAGGAGTCAAACTAAATTGAAATTAATATCATGGAATGTCAATGGCTTACGGGCATGCGTACGGAAGGGATTTTTGGACTATTTTAATAAAGAAAACGCAGATATTTTTTGTGTTCAGGAGACAAAGTTGCAGGAAGGGCAAATCGATTTGCAGTTGGATGGCTATCATCAGTATTGGAATTATGCTGTAAAAAAAGGCTATTCTGGGACGGCTGTGTTTACAAAAGAGCAACCGTTATCTGTGAAATATGGAGTGGGCGATGCTGACGCAGAAGCGGAAGGGCGGATTCTGACATTGGAGTTCGAAGAATTTTACTTAGTGAATGTCTACGTACCAAATGCTCAGCGTGACTTGGCACGATTACCTTTTCGCTTAGAATGGGAAGATAACATGCGGGAATACTTGAAGAAGCTTGATCAGCTCAAGCCGGTCATTTATTGTGGCGATTTGAATGTGGCGCATGAAGAGATTGATATTCGTAATGTTAAATCAAATATCGGTAATTCAGGCTTTACTGACGAAGAACGTAGCAAGATGACGGCATTGTTAGCGGAAGGTTTTATCGATACGTTCAGGCATTTTCATCCTACTCAAGGAGATGCCTATACCTGGTGGTCGTATATGAATAAAGTACGAGAGCGTAATATTGGCTGGAGAATTGACTATTTTATCGCATCTAATCGGTTGGAACCTTTACTAAAAAATGCAACTATTCATCCGCATATTATGGGGAGTGATCATTGCCCAATTGTTTTGGAAGTTCAACTATAAGGAGGTTTAACATGATTGCTACTATTCAACAACTTGAGCAAGGGTATGTAGCTTGCAATAAGCGTCAAATCAAGCATTCCGTGCAAGATGTTTGGGCAATGCTGACGGATAATACAAAATTAGAAAAGTGGTTTCAAGAGCTGCGTGTCGGAGAACTTCGTGAAGGCGGATTTATGCAGTTTGATATGTCAAACGGAAAGTTTGAGCAACTTGAAATATTGGCGTACGCTGTGCATTCAGTTTTAGAATTTGATTGGTTTGGCGATATTGTTCGTTTTGAGCTTCAGTCAGAGCAAGAAGGTTGTTTGTTGATTTTTGTAGAAAATTTTAGCGTAATTACTGATCAAACAATCAAAGATTTAGCAGGGTGGCATGTATGTTTGAATGTTATTGAGTCATTGCTCGATGATAAGCCCATCGATTCCAGAAAAGAAGAGTGGAAAAAGTGGCATGAGAAATATGAACAAGCCATGCAACCATTGAAAGTCGCTGATTGAGCATGACAAAGAGCTTCCGGAAATCCTATCCGGAAGCTCTTTGTCATGTGATTCTCAATAATTCTATGTGCTTTCCTCGGACAGTACAAACTCATTTTTCCCAGCCTTCATCCCGGTGAATAAGATAACGACAGATGCTACGATGAGAATAAACATAGGGACTGTCCAACTAGCTGTAAAGTCATGCAACAAGCCAAACAATACAGGTCCGATAGCAGCGAGTGCGTAGCCGAAAGACTGTGCCATGCCAGACAAATTAGCCGCTTCTTGTGGTGTCCGTGTGCGTAATGTGAAGAACATCATGGCTAGACCAAATGCCGCACCGCCCGCCAAGCCAATCATAATCATCCATAGTGCGGTGAGGGAAGTGATGCCTAATAGAACACCGCCATACCCGATAATATATAGGGTGGTAACACCGACAACAATCATGCGTTGGTCTTTCACTTTCCCAGCAATGATAGGAATAATGAACGTAATCGGAAGTTGAGAAAATTGCAAAAGAGAGACTAGCCAACCCGCATTATCTGCGCTTATGCCTTGTGCTTTTAATACTTCAGGTAGCCAGGCCGAAGTCGAATAAAAGAGCAGAGATTGGAAACCCATGAACAAAGTGATACTCCAGGCAAGAGGTGAGCGCCATAAAGGAAGTTTTTCCTTTGTTACTTCAGGTACTGCCGCCAAGCGATTATTTTTTAATTGCGGTAGCCAAACCAACAAAGCAACGAACGCTAATATCGACCACATGCCTAATGCGCCTTGCCAACCAACTGCTGTTTGAGCTAGTGGCACACTGACTCCAACGGCAATCGAAGCCGATAGATTCATGGAAACCGAATAAATACCCGTCATAAGTCCGATTTGTAACGGGAAACTCAGTTTTATCAAACTTGGCAATAGCACATTACCGAAGGCGATGGCTAGTCCAAGTAGAAACGTTCCGATGAGTAAAGTGGGTGTCGTGCCAAGCGAGCGAATAATAATCCCTGCTGTCAATAACATAAGCGAACCGAATAGGGTGAGTTCCATTCCAAAGCGCCGTGCTATCTTCGGTGCAAATGGTGAAATAATGGCAAATGCCAGCAAGGGAATCGTTGTTAAGAATCCTGCCAAGACATTCGAAACTCCTAAGTTATCTCGTATTGAAGAAGTAAGGGGGCCGACAGTTGTTAAAGGCGAGCGTAGCGTCAGTGCTATGAATACAATCCCTACTAGTAGAAGCCAAGTATTGCGTGTGAATGCTAATTTTCTAGTAGTATGTTGATTGGTCAAAATAAAACCTCCAAAATATAGTCAGTTTCTTAATCATAACACACTCATTCCGACAAACTTATTCTTCGAATTAAATGAATCATTTTTTAACTTTTGAAACTGGCGAAACATGCTATACTAACAGCATTCTAATAATATTCACTCATATAATCGCGGGGATATGGCCTGCAAGTTTCTACCGATTTGCCGTAAACAAATCGACTATGGGCAGCAACGGATTGAAGGGGAGATATCTCCTTTTCTTTTCCATTCGGCGAATAAGCTCGAATGACATTGCTCCACTCGTAGTATGAATGGATGCACGGTCATTCGAGCTTATTTTGCATTAAATCAGCAGAAGTTCCAGTTGATTTAATGCAGGCAGATACTATTTGCCCTAATGATCGTGAAACAACAGGGAGGAAGTAGAACATGAAGTTGCTTCAAGATAAAATTGTGCAGGATGGTAAAGTATTATCGGATCAAGTATTAAAAGTGGATACGTTTTTGAATCATCAAATTGACCCACAGCTTATGCAAGCCATTGGTGAGGAGTTTGCAACGCGATTTAAAGATGCAGGCATCACAAAAATTTTAACAATCGAATCGTCTGGTATTGCTCCATCAATGATGGCAGGTTTAATCTTAGGTGTTCCTGTCGTTTTTGCGCGTAAAAGGAAGTCACTTACATTAATTGATCATTTATATACGGCAAGCGTTCATTCTTTCACTAAGAAGGAAACGAATGATATCTCTGTTTCGAAGGATTTCATTACAAACGAGGATACAGTATTGCTTATTGACGATTTCCTTGCGAATGGACAAGCAGCACTGGGTTTACTCGATATCGTTGAGCAGTCGGGTTCAAAGTTGGCGGGTGTCGGCATTGTGATTGAAAAAGGATTCCAGCCGGGCGGAGATCTACTGCGCGAACGCGGTATCCGTGTGGAATCATTGGCAATTATTGCTTCTCTCGAAAACGGCGAAGTGACGTTTGCTGAGGAGGATAAAATTCAGTGAATGGTCCTATTAAAGCCACGGCATTAGGTTTCCAGCATGTGTTAGCGATGTATGCAGGGGCAGTGCTTGTGCCATTAATTGTAGGTGACGCACTTGGCCTCACTTCTACTCAATTGACGTATCTCGTTTCCATTGATATTTTAATGTGTGGGATTGCCACGATTTTACAAATTATGAATAACCGTTTCTTTGGTATCGGATTACCGGTTGTTTTAGGTTGTACGTTTACCGCAGTTGGACCGATGATTGCCATTGGTGGTGAATTCGGAATTCCTGCTATTTATGGCGCCATTATCGTATCGGGACTGTTCGTTATTGTCATTAGTCGATTTTTCGGTAAGCTTGTACGCTTTTTCCCACCTGTTGTCACGGGTTCAGTTGTTACCATCATTGGGATTACATTGATTCCTGTAGCTATTAACAATATGGGCGGTGGGCAAGGAGCGAGTGATTTTGGCTCGATAGCCAACGTGGCATTATCTTTTGGTACATTGCTATTTATCATTTTGTTCTATAAATTTTCGACAGGCTTTATACGCGCGATTTCTATCCTGCTTGGTTTAATTGTTGGGACGGTTGCCGCGACGTTTATGGGGATGGTGGATTTCTCGGCTGTTCGGGAAGCATCTTATTTTCATATGGTAGAGCCATTTTACTTCGGTTTACCGACGTTCGAATGGTCGGCTATTTTGACGATGATTTTAGTGGCAATGGTTTCATTGGTCGAGTCAACAGGCGTGTACTTTGCGCTAGGGGATATTTGTGAACGAGATATTAAGAAGGAAGATCTTGAAAAAGGGTATCGCGCAGAAGGAATTGCCGTTTTGCTCGGTGGAATTTTCAATGCTTTCCCTTATACAACGTTCTCGCAAAATGTTGGCTTGCTGCAAATGTCGGGTGTCAGGTCACGAAAAATCATTTTAATTACGGGAATTATGCTTATTACATTAGGGTTTGTTCCGAAGATTGCTGCGGTGACAACCATTATTCCAGTGGCTGTTCTAGGTGGAGCGATGCTTGCTATGTTTGGAATGGTTGTGTCACAGGGGATTAAGATGTTAAGTAAAGTAATTGGCGATTCTCAGGATAATTCTATGATTATTGCTTGTTCCATTGGACTTGGACTTGGTGTAACAGTTGCACCTGAACTGTTTGCACAATTCCCTTCAGGTCTCAAAATATTAACGAGTAACGGTATCGTCGCAGGTAGTGTAACGGCGATTGCGTTGAATATTTTATTTAATATGATTCCTTCACGGAAGAAAAATGTGGTGTAAATAAATAATCCTCCAGTCTGAAAAATAGATTGGAGGATTTTTTTTGATCAAAGCCATTCGAAAGTTAGTATAATAAACATCTTCACTAGACAGTACATGCGCAACATGCGACGATTACTAGATACTATGAAAGTAAAGGGGATATGATTTTATGTATAAATTAATAGCAATTGATCTGGATGGCACATTACTTACAGATGAACTGACGATTACACCTAGAACCATTCAGGCGATTCAAAAAGCGGTAGAATTGGGAACGGTTGTCACGATTGCGACGGGCCGTATGTATCCATCAGCAAAACAATTTGCGCAGCAACTTGGCATACAAGTACCAGTTATTACTTATCAGGGAGCTATTATTAAAAATATAGCGGATGATGAAGTGCTGTATGAGCGTCTTATTCCCGCGGATATTGCACAACAATTAGTAAATATCGCTAAAGAGAGGAATCTTCACTTGCAAGTATATCAGGATGATATTCTCTATGGTGCGGTAGAAAATGACAAGCTAATTGCTTATGCTGAAAAATCGAAGGTACCGTATCAAATCGAACCGGATTTCAGCAAGTTAACTAATCAAGGATTTACGAAAGTGATCTTTATTGAAGAACCAGAGATCCTTGATACTTTACAAGATGAAATATGCACCTTATTCGGAGAAAGGGCTCATGTCGCTAAATCCTTTGTCAATTATCTTGAGGTGACGCACCCGGAAGCGAACAAGGGGAGTGCTTTGCTGCATTTAGCAAGCAAGCTCGGCATCGATCGTACAGAAACGATAGGCATAGGAGATAACCACAATGATGTTGAACTAATTGAAGCGGCAGGTCTAGGTATCGCAATGGGCAATGGTGTCCAGGCATTGAAGGAAATTGCTGATTATACCTCACTGAGCAATAACGAAGATGGCGTTGGTCATGCGATTGAAAAGTTTGTTTTAGAGCCAGTTGGCGCTATGATTGAATGAATAATGAACTCCCCCAGTCCTGAAATGGATTGGGGGAGTTATTTTGGTATATACCTTATAGACTTGCCGGAATTCGTATTGTGACTGTCGTACCTTCGCCTAGCGCACTTGCTATCTCTAAGCCATACTGATCGCCAAAATAGTATCGAATTTGATCATGTACGTTTTTGAGACAGATATGTTCTTCAAGCAATGAAATGGAAGGCTCGACAAGTCGATTTCGCAAGTGTTGAAGCTGCTCCTCATCAACTCCAACCCCAACCCCAACCCCAACCCCAAGCCCACTATCTCGCACCCTAATCAACAAATCCTCTCCTGATAAAATAGATGAAACTTCAAGTACCACAGCATCAGATTTACGCTCTAACCGTTCGAAAAAATGTATACATAAGTAGACATTCACGCAAGGGCAAGAACGGAACCCCCCTTACGATTCGCATTGAAAGACTTTCACTTTCACACCAAAGGAATATAGCTACATCACACAGCAGTCGATAGACGAATCTATTGACTTCTGAGGACCAGAATGTCTGCCTTGATGGGTGATCCAACACCAGCTAATTGAAAATTGGATTACCGACAACTGCGATTTCATGGGCACACTTTCTTCCTTACAGGTTCAGTATGGCATTGCCACCGCACGGCTTTTAATAGTTTAATACATGTTATATAAAAGATGAATTTTCTGATTAAAGGAATACGATTTCCACTGTTTGTGGAGTTCTTTCCATTGCTCAAGTCGTTTTTCCAGTCTAATTCGTTCTTGATTTCCTTGAATCAACTGATTGATTGGGACTTTTTCCATCCTTTTTAAACCCAAGCCCCTTCTTGCAATGACCATCGCTGCACTTTCATGCGAACTCAATCCATACTTTTTCATGAATTTATGATGACCAATTTGACTCGTATATGCTGGATCAACAGTCACAAATTCTACGCCACCTTTTTGGCATTTACTGATTAACATGGATTGATAGGTCGAATAGGCAAAGCCACTTAGTAGTTTCGCTTGCTTATTCGATAGCTGTTTCAATTGTTGTTTTTTCTTTTTAAAATCTAATTTTTCATACGTAATCGGCTTTTGTTTCGCCGCCGCATAGTCAACAACGATTTTTAATGCCTCACTTAAACTCTGTTTTGCTTGTTCGCTCGACACATGATAGGCCTGAAAAGGCACTTGAAACGTATGCATCTGATTGCCAAAACGATCCACTTCCGAGACCGCTAAAAAGTTGGTATTAAAATCAATACCAATTTGCCCATGTTGTTGTATCGTTTTGATAGCGGGCATATCCACGTTCACGGACATATTGAGATACCAGCCGTTGTTTTTATATAGGAATTTACACGTCAACGCCCGATAATACATCATTTTGTTACCTTTACCTTTTGTATAGCCAACAGTTGGAACTTTTGCCGCGTCAATTAGTTCTTGCCCATACGGGAAATTTATGTTGGAAAGAACGATGTATTTGCCAAATTTATCTTCGTCTTTTCGATTAACCCGGATACGCAAGCGATTGTCCATATCATACGTACAACTTTGATTGCCATACGTTTCATCTTTTGAACCGATAAACGTAAATTGGGAAGCGCGTGCCTCTTGCCAGTTCATTTTCCATTGATTGAATGACAAATCATTTTCTTCAAGATGAAATTGCTTCTGAAATAATGCTTTTGAGCCAAAACATAAACGGATGATTCCGCACTTTTCATCTGCTTCTAGTCGTTCCAATTTTAATTGTAAACGATACAATTTTCTCTTTTGTTGATGAATGGCTGCCTTTACCTTTCGATAATTCCTTACTTTTTTCATAAAAAGAGGATCATCATTCTTCATTGCATGTAAAGAGAGTTGAGCTTTTTCTTTTTGCGCTACCTTTTTCATTAATACATGATTAATACGCTTAATTTTTTCTTTGGTTTCCACAATATAAAGTTTGGTAAGTTCCTTTTTCGACGAAACTCGACCATCCAACTGGTTTTTAATGCTGTTATATTGCCTAGCAGTAAGTTGATGGTTTGCGCAGTATTCTCTTTTCAACTGATTTGACGGCCTTTTGCGAGCATATAAATCGACAAATAATTTTCGTTCAATATGACCAAATTCTTTCGCATACTGCTGGAAAAAGTCATACACCTTCATTTCACTTCGACCCTGAAGAACAATCATCTCGTTCTTCAACTTTGTTTGATAGGTTCGGAACATCAATCATTGCCTCCCTATTAGTTGAAATTTTCTACTACCAAATAAATGAATTGTAAAAGGGGAACTAGCAATCTGTTTTTAAATACCCGTAATGGCAATGTGATAAACAATTTTCACAGCAGATGGTCATATTCTGTATTCATTTCCCGATTGTCCACTTATGTATACCTAAATCGTTTGCTACTCTAACCCATGAACAATACCGTTTTTGACAAGGGGCTGAAGGGAGAAATGCAACATTTGCATGGGTTCGCTAGTAGGCGCTAAGTTTCCGCTGTACTGAATTTGAAAAAGTTTATTATTTCTCACAATAACAGACAGATTGGTGATAAAGTAACTGTGGGGAAAGAAATTTCTACAACTTTATTATTTCTTTCTCCACTATTTTTTATTTTTCCGTTTTATTGGATTATTACGGGAGTGTAAGACTAATTATGGGGTTCTGATGGAGGGTGTTGCACTAGCTTCAATTCTTATGTTTGTTATTTTCGAAATGTTTCAAAGGTTGTTTATGCAAGGGATTACGATGGGTTCTGTTAAATTAAAATTGCGATGAGGAGAGAATTAGACATGTTACTAGATAAATATAAAGGAATTATTCCTGCATTTTATGCTTGCTACGATGAATTGGGGGATATATCGCGTGAGAGAATTCATCTGTTGGCGAATTATCTGTATGAAAAAGGAGTGAAAGGCCTTTACGTTGGGGGAAGTTCAGGGGAGTGTATTTATCACAGCCTTAAGGAAAGAAAGCAAACGTTAAAGTATGTTGCAGAGGTTCTACAAGGGAAATTGACGCTTATTGCTCATGTCGGAGCACCATCGACAAAGGAAAGCGTGGAATTGGCGAAGTATGCGGAAGAACTAGGATATGATGCGTTGTCTGCTATTCCACCGATTTATTTTAGACTTCCTGAAAGTGCTATTGAAAAGTATTGGACGGAGATTATGGATTCAACGGAGTTGCCATTTATTATTTACAATATCCCACAAACGACGGGCTATGATCTTTCTATTCGCTTATTGACGAAATTATTAGCGAACGACAAGCTCATTGGAGTGAAAAATTCGTCCATGCCGGTGATGGATATCGAACGATTTAAAGCGGCGGCGCACGAAGACTTTATCGTTTTTAATGGCCCTGATGAGCAATATGTCTCGGGTAGATTAATAGGTGCAGATAGCGGAATTGGCGGAACATACGGTGTTATGCCAGAGCTATTCTTACAAGCGGAGGTGTTTGTAGCATCTGGGAAATTTGCAGAGGCAAGAGAAATTCAGCGTGACATCAATGATATCATTATTGCACTATGCTCTTTGAATGGCTCGATGTATTCAGTCATTAAAGAAATTTACAAATTACGGGGCGTCAATATCGGTAGTGTGAGGGGACCATTGGAACCAGTACATGGGGCAGATTTAGAGAAAATTGAAGGCATAAAAAATAATATTGATAATGCGATACTGAAATACACAATTTTAACGAAGTAATTGGGGGAGTACAAATGAAACCAATCGTATTGAATGCAGAGACAGTGTTAGGTGCAATATCACTTGAAGAAAGTAATGGATATATTGTACCTTGGCGAATTTTTTATGATGAAAAAGATTTTTATATGCCAAATCAGCTGAATGGTATGGCGGAAATCCCTGCAGGCGTTCGCATCACATTCAAAACAAATTCATCAAAACTTCATGTGGAATTTGCGGCATCTGAAGCTGAATTAGAATTCGATCTTGTGGTGGATGGGGAATTAGTGAATACAATCATTGCTAGTCCTGGGGATATATCTTTTATGGTCGATGGTCTATCGACAAATACCAAACTTGTTGAAATTTATTTATCCCAACAGCAAAAAGTTGCCATAAAAAGCGTTAACATTGCGCAAGAAGCAGATTGGAATAGTGACACACCTTTACGTAAGAAGTTGCTTACTTACGGGAGTTCTATTACTCAATGTCATGCAGCGGAAAGCCCTTCAAAAACATGGCCTGCGATTACGGCGAGTGAGTTAGGGATGGATTTAACTTGTCTTGGATTTAGTGGGCAATGCCAATATGAACCAATAGTAGCTCGCACAATTCGGGATACGCCTGTTGACTTCATATCCCTTTGTGCCGGAATTAATATTTATGGAGCAAACTGCTACAATGAACGAACATTTCAAGCAATTATCATTGGATTTATAAAGATTATTCGTGAAAAACAACGCACTGTTCCAATCGTTGTAAGTTCTCCGATTTACGGAGAATTTAGAGAGGAAACTCCCAATATAGCCGGATTTACGCTTGTTGAAATGAGACAACAAGTACAAGAAATCGTAGAGATATTTAGAAGAAACGGTGATGAGCATATTTATTATGTAAACGGATTGGATATCCTGGATAAGACCTATGCAGACTTACTGCCAGATAATCTTCATCCAAATGCAGAAGGTTATAAGCTGATGGGGTATAATTATGCCAATGAATTCAAGAATTTTATATAGACAGAAGTAATGCCGATGGAGGTGTATTCAACTGAAAACACAAACGGAGATCTTGGCTTCTATCAAACATGAGCTTATCGTTTCATGTCAGGCCCTTCCTGAAGAACCGTTACATAGCTCGTTTATTATGGGAAGAATGGCGTATGCTGCAATGCAGGGTGGTGCGAAAGGGATTCGGGCGAATAGTGTGGAAGATATTCGAGAGATTAAGAAAACAGTAGATTTACCGATTATCGGGATTATTAAAAATGTTTACGCGGGATCCGATGTATTTATCACGCCGACTGTCAAAGAAATTGATGCACTTTATCAAGAAGGTGTTGATATCATTGCGTTGGATGCAACGGGTAGGGTTAGACCTGATGGCAAAACGATTAGTGAGGTTTTTCCGCTGATTCGAGCGAGTTATCCCGATCAATTATTTATGGCAGATTGTTCAACGTATGAGGAAGCGAAAGAAGCGTATGCATTAGGATTTGATTGCTTGGGCACGACATTGAGCGGTTATACCGATTACACGCAAGGGACGAGCCTGCCGGATGTGGTATTGATTGACAGGTTAGTGAAGGATTTTCCTATTCCCATTATTGCAGAAGGTGGGATTTGGACGCCAGAACAACTCAAGCAAGTTTTTAAGGTAGGCGCTTATTCGGCAGTTGTCGGCACAGCGATTACAAGGCCAATGGATATTACGAAAACATTTATGGATGCTATTAAATAGTGCATTACACTTAAACGATTACAAAGAGACGATGACCGAGTAGGGTGAATCGTCTCTTTTTTTGTGCAAATAAATGATGTTAAGCTTTAATATTTCGGTGAAAATATTGCCGATTCACATGAAATTGGAGTGGGAAAACAGATATGTGGAATTCTAATAATCGATTCGTCACATGAAAAAAAAGAAAATCTATTGTCAAACATTATTCATTTACTTATCCTATTTCATTTGATAGACTCATCTAGTTGTCTGACGTCAGACTAGTGAAAACGAGTCATACATAGTGCGAATTGACATAGTAGTAGCAAAAATATAAATGGGAATCTTCCATTAAAGAGGTGTTTTGGATGAATGTAGTGTGGGGGATTTTTGGGATGATTGTTGTGCTAGGGATTGCATTTCTTTTTTCGGCTGGAAAAAAGTCAATCAACTATCGCACGGTTATTGCTGGGTTAGCTATCCAAGTAACGTTTGCCGTTATCGTTTTGAAATGGGAAGCGGGAAAAGCTGGATTAGTATGGTTTTCTGATAAAGTGCAAAATGTCATTAATTATGCAAACGAAGGAATTGGATTTCTTTTCGGTCCAGCGGCGGATGTAGAAGGTTTTGGTTTTGTTTTTGCATTTCAAGTGCTGACAATTATCATTTTCTTTTCGGCTTTGATTTCTGTGTTGTATTATCTTGGCATAATGCAATTGGTCATTAAATTACTTGGAGGCGGTCTATCTAAGTTGCTTGGGACGAGTAAGGCGGAATCGGTTTCTGCTGCGGCGAATATTTTTGTCGGACAGACGGAAGCGCCACTGGTCATCCGACCCTTTTTGCCAACTATGACGAAGTCAGAGCTGTTTGCTGTTATGACAGGTGGACTTGCATCTGTTGCAGGTTCTGTACTCGCGGGTTACGCATTGTTAGGTGTGCCACTAGAGTATTTGATTGCGGCGAGTTTTATGGCTGCACCTGCAGGGCTAGTGATGGCGAAAATATTTATACCGGAAACGGAAGAATCAGCTTTTACGGAATTTAAGATGGAAAAGGACAAAGAGTCAGTGAACGTCATAGACGCGGCGGCGCGGGGTGCAGGGGATGGATTGAAACTTGCCCTCAATATCGGTGCGATGTTACTGGCGTTCATTGCGTTGATTGCGCTGCTTAACGGGATGTTAGGTGGAATTGGTTCATGGTTCGGTTTTAAATCATTGACGCTTGAGGCGATTTTAGGTGTTCTGTTTGCACCACTTGCATGGGCTATTGGTGTTCCGTGGTCAGAGGCACTTACAGCGGGAAGTTTCATCGGCCAAAAGATTGTGTTGAATGAATTTGTGGCATACAATTCATTTGTTCAAGAAATGATGTTACTTAGTCCTAAAACGGTCATCATCGTCAGCTTTGCGCTGTGCGGTTTTGCAAACTTAAGTTCATTGGCGATTTTAATTGGCGGGCTGGGCGCAATTGCTCCAAGTCGTCGCTCTGACATTGCAAGACTCGGCATGCGTGCAGTCGCTGCGGGTGTATTAGCATCGTTACTGAGCGCTGCTATTGCGGGGATGTTTATCTAATTAGTAAAACGTAAAAAGCACATCCATATGGGTGTGCTTTTTGCGTTTTATAAGGCCTGAAATATAGACATGACTTTTGTCATCTCATGATCATGACAAAATCTACTGAAATGAATTTTCTTAACAACATACAATGAAATGACTAAGCGGAGGTGGTTTCATGGATTATGCAGTGGAAATCAAACAGTTAACAAAGATTTTTAAAGACAACAAGGCAGTACATGAGATATCTTTTTCCATTAAACGTGGCGAGATTGTCGCTATTCTTGGACCAAATGGGGCTGGAAAAAGCACAACGATATTAATGATGCTTGGGCTCCTACATCCTACAACAGGTGAATCCAGGCTTTTTAACGCGGATGCGAAAGAGAAGAAAGTTCGTGAAAGAATCGGAGTTATGTTACAGGAAGTGAGTTTAATGGATGGTTTGAAGGTCAAGGAGATACTCCATTTGTTTAGAAGTTATTATCCGAAGCCACTGCCAATGGAACAACTGATTAGCTTCACTGGTCTCAGTAATGAGGATTTAAACAAGCGAACTGACAAACTGTCTGGGGGGCAAAAGCGCAGGGTAGGATTTGCCTTGGCATTGGCCGGAAATCCAGATTTATTATTTTTTGATGAACCGACAGTTGGAATGGATATAGCAGCACGTAAAGTGTTTTGGGATACGGTGAAAGAACTTGCTGAACAAGGGAAAACGATTATTTTTTCTACCCATTATTTGCAGGAAGCAGATGATGTGGCAGAGCGCATTATTTTATTCAACAAAGGGAAAGTTGTCGCTGATGGAACGCCGGAAGCTATTAAAGGGAATTTATTGAAACAGTCGGTGTCATTCGATGCTGAAAAGACATTTCCGAAAGAGAAATTTTTGCAGTTGCCGCAAGTATCTGATGTATATGTCCAGGGTGGTAGAACGTTCATTATTACCAACGATATAGATATGATTCTCGCTAAAGTTTTTTCTGAACAATTAGTTGTACATGATATAGCGATTGAAAAAGGTCGGCTTGAAGAAGCATTCGAACAGCTAACGGTCGGACAGAAGGAGGTGATGTAAATGACGATTTTTCTGAATCAATGTAAAGCGGAGATGTTGCGTATGTTCCGTAATCCGTACTTCATATTTTGGTCCTTGTTTATGCCGATTGTTTTTTATTATATTTTTACCAAGGTTGTCAACACAGATATTGCTGATAAAGAACTTTGGGGTGCTCATTATTTGATGTCAATGACTAGCTTTAGTGTCATGGGAAGTGCAATCATGACGTTAGGGATCCGATTGGTGCAAGAGCGCTCACAAGGTTGGACGGCATTCATGAAAGTAACTCCGCTTTCTAGTTTACAGTATTCGCTTGCGAAAATGATTGGTCAGTCGATCGTCCACGGATTTTCCATTGTAGTTATTTTTATAGCGGGTGTGGTGTTGAATGGAGTTTCACTATCAGCTTATCAATGGATCATGAGCGGCTGTTGGATTTTGCTTGGCTCGCTGCCATTCCTCGGAATTGGCGTATTAATAGGAGCTATGAAGCGAGTGGATACGGCTAGCGGGGTTAGTAATCTCCTTTATATGCTGCTGGCGATAACAGGTGGCATGTGGATGCCGATGGAGGTCCTACCTAAAACGATTCAGGCAATCGGTGCTTGGCTCCCGGCGTATAATTATGGTAATGGTGCATGGGAAATTATAAGAGGCGGTGTGCCAGAACAGAAAAATATCGCAATCTTGGCAGGTTATCTCATTTTATTCATGGTATTATCAACGTATATACGAAGGAAACAGGAAGCGGTGTAAGTATGAAAAAGTTTCAATTTTTTCCGGAAAAGTACGGAGTATTACCCTACATCTATTTAGCTTATTTAGTTATTCCTCTTTATTATGTGATAAATGAAACAGGATTAAAAGCAGTAATCGGCTATGTGTTCTTACTGCTTTTTCTTATGTCATACAGGCAGCTTTACAGTGTGATTTCTTGGAGAATATTTTCGTATTGGTTGATTTTACAAATAGGGATTGTCATGGTATTTAGTGTTGCGTATAATCCCTATAACCTATTTATGGGCTTTTTTTCTGCCAATTTTATTGGTTGGTATGGCAATAAAAAACATTTTAATCGTGCATTACTTTTCTTTGCGTCTGCTATTATTTTAACAATTATTGTGTTGGCCTTGCAGGATACTCTGTATAATCTTTTTTATTTTCTGCCATTTGCTATCGTGATGATAGGGGCCCCATTTGGTATACGTTCAATGAATGAAAGAATGGCACTAGAGCAGCGGTTAGATCAGGCAAATGAGCAAATTAAGGACCTCATCAAGCGGGAAGAAAGAGTTCGAATCGCCCGAGATTTGCATGATACGTTGGGGCACACGCTGTCACTGATTACATTGCAAAGTCAGCTTGTTCAACGAATTGCAGAAAAGCATCCTGACCGTGTGAAAACGGAAGCGAAAGAAATCGAAAGGACAGCACGGGCTGCGCTTCAGCAAGTAAGGGAGCTAGTTTCTGATATGAGAGCTATCACAATTGCTGAGGAATTAGCGGATATGGAGCAGATTTTAAAGGCGGCAGGCATTCAATTTCATATGGAAGATCAAACTGAATTACCAGAGCTACCACTTTTACAACAAAATATTGTAGGGATGTGTCTTCGCGAAGCCGCGACGAATATTGTCAAACATAGCGGGGCACAAAATTGTGTTGTCACCTTTGAGGATGCAAGAGGGAATTTCACCATCACTGTAAAGGATGATGGGGTAGGCATTTCTGAAAGGAATGAAGAAGGTAATGGATTATCGGGAATGCGAGAGCGTTTGGCACTCATCGATGGGAGATTGGCCCTTGAATCAGGAGGAGGTACGACGGTTGAGTTGGCAGTTCCGGTTATTGTGAAAGAGGAGGCTGTTGCCTTATGATACGCATTGTCATTGCGGAAGATCAGCGGATTTTGCGGGGGGCTCTTGGGGCATTACTTGATTTCGAAGAGGATATGGAAGTTATTGGGCAGGCAGAGAATGGAGAAGAGGCACTGAAGCTCATCAACCAATTGCAACCTGATATTTGTTTAATGGATATTGAAATGCCTTTGAAAAGTGGTTTGGAAGTAGCTGCTGCATTAAAACAGAGTGGTTCTTCCTGCAAGGTCATTATGCTAACCACATTTGCGCGTCCCGGTTATTTCGAACGGGCGGTGAAGGCGGGCGTCCATGGTTATTTGTTAAAGGATGGCTCCATCGATGATCTTGCAGAATCTATTCGGAGAGTGATGAAAGGGAAGCATGAATTTGCTCCTGAATTGATCATTAATACATACCATCAAGATAACCCGCTCTCTGCACGCGAACAGGATATTTTGAAGCTAGCGGCAGAAGGAAAAACGTCGAAAGAGATTTCAGCACAATTGTTTTTATCGGCTGGAACAGTTCGAAATTATATGTCTGAAATTCTTCAAAAATTGGAAGCGAAAAATAAAATTGAAGCTATAACGACAGCGGAGGGCAAGGGATGGATTTAATTGCACGATGTGTTTGTGCAAGTCAGTCAGCTTCATCGAAGTAATGAAGTTCAGAATTAGTTTGAGGATAACTTTAGATATGAAAAAAACGCTCAGATTGTAATGTTAACGGGTTCGGTTGATGTGGAAAAAAGTGCAATTAATAAAGTAAATAACAGGTTAATTAGCATATATTTCAACAGTGAAATAGCTATATAAAAACAAGTAAAAACGCTCAGAAATGAGCGTTTTTTCGGCAAAATATTTTACTATTCTTATTGAACTAAAGCACCACGTTAGTTTAAGTATTATTTTCCTTAGTCTTCTTATATTCACGATTTTTCTTATCGTTGTATTGTAAAAATACTGCCGTCGATAAACCCCATAGTATATATTTGACTACTCCATCGAAATAGTAATCAATTATTGCATAAGCAAGAATATTACCCATCACACTTAAAAGAACCCTTAATAGAATTTTCATTTAGAACCTCCATAAAAACACAATAAATCTTATTCATATAATCATATAAAATATATTTTGTTCAACTAACCTGCCCCTTTAGTTGAAGAAGAAAAGGGTGCTTAACCCCTAATTGAAGTAAAGCACCTGTTAGTTTAATCATTAAGAACCAAAATTCTTTCCGAATGAACTTGTAAATCTTCGCCATTTAATTTGGTGATTTTAATTTTATAAGTACCTGGACTAATTGAACCATGTAGATTACCATCAGATTTACTTTTACCCTTTGAACCTCGCAAAACATTATAAATTCCTGTATCTATAAACGAACCATTGCTATCCAATTTTAAAAGACGATATTCAACTATTGCTTTTGTCTTTGATTCTGAAGTTGTGCCTTGTTTAATATTATCCAATTTCAACTCATCAACATATTTGGTTATTACAAATTCCTCTGTACTTGCAGTAGTTGCAATATTATTTAATTGCCAGGTTATATTATTATCTTGGGGTTCATTCTTGGCAGCTATTGTATTTGATAGTCCGATACATAGTAAAAAAAGAATAAGTATTGACGAGTAAATAATTATCCCAATATATTTTTTCATATTCCAAACCCCTTTCAAAAGTTTTTAATATAATTACTATTTCTATATAAACCTAAAAACTCCTTTTTATTCAACTTTCCTTCCCCGTTAGCCATCCATGAAGCGCAAAAATCAGCACTTCACCACAGAAAATGAAAGGTAATTACGTTCTTTCATGGGGGTTGAAGAAAATATTTCACAATCTTTAATTTATTATAGGATGGATTTCTCATCTCCCTAAAAATACTTTTCTTTCCAATATCAAATTAGCAAGTGTTTTAACAATGGAATTAATAAAGGCACATAAATTTATACGATGCTGCTAATTCCTGTGTCAATTGTGGTACCAGTTCGTCTCTATAAAACATCTAAATGTTGATGCAACAACAAAAACAGGGAAACCAATTCATATGCGAATTGTGTCCCTGAACACTGTGTTTTTTATTGTTTTCTCCCCATCAACCGAACCCGTTAATTGTAATGTCTGTGCGTTTTTGAATGCTCAATACAGGCGATGCTCTTTGTATGTGTGCAACTGTACAATACTCCTCAACCTAGAAATTTCCTCATCGGTCACCAATTTGTCATAAGCCATCACAGAATCAAGCAATTGCTCAGTCGTACGCGCACCAACGAGAGCCGACGCCACGGTTTGATCATGTAAGGCGTAAGCAATCGCCGCCGCATGTAGATCTTCCGATTGTTCACTAAGTTCTTGGACTGTGCGTGTCAGTTCGGCAGCATTATAGTCAACGAAGCGGTTTGCTTGCGCCGCTCTTGCCAAGCCTTCTGCTGTCAAAAAGCCTTTGGCGATTGTTCCTCTTGTGACAACAGATGCACCAGCTTCTTGAATCATGGAAAACCATTCTTCGGGTCTGCGATCGAGTAAACTATATTGCATCATGACGGAAACGGCAGAACTGTTATCGAGAAATCGTTTAATAACGGTTGGGCGGATGGATGAAATACCGTATTGGCGAATGAGGCCATCTTTTTTCAAGCTGTCAAATGCATCGATTGTCTCTTCAACATTGTCTTCCATCACCCCACCGTGTAGCTGATACAAATCGATATAATCTGTTTCAAGACGTAGTAAGCTTTGTTTAACAGCTTCTATTATATGTGCTTTGGAAGCATCCCATGTCCAACTCTTGCCGTCTGGGTTCATTTTATTGCCAACTTTTGTGGCTAAAATAACGTTAGCACGTCTTCCTTTTAGGGCGTAGCCAACAAGTTCTTCATTGCGGCCGCCATCGTACAAATCGGCTGTATCGAAATAATTAATGTCGGCGTGAATTGCAGCGTCGATGATGTTTTTGGCTTCACCTAAATCATTCGGTAGTGACATGCAACCGAGCCCGATTTCAGACACGTACAGACCACTGTTTCCTAACTCTCTTTTCTTCATAATCAAGCACCCCCTGTTTTGTTCATGTTACAATGACCGCATTAGAAATTCTAGGAGAAGGGATTGAATGTGATGAATAAATACGAAGAAAAAACGATTTCAGGTGAAACACTGTTCGAAGGAAAGGTGATTACACTACGCGTCGAAGAGGTAGAACTGCCAGATGGCAATCGGGCAAAACGTGAATTAATCAAACATCCGGGGGCAGTTGCGGTGATTCCGATTACGGCGGAAGGGAAATTAGTACTCGTTGAGCAATATCGCAAAGCGTTGGAACGCTCATTGATTGAAATACCGGCGGGGAAAATCGATCTGGGAGAGGAGCCGGAAATAACGGCAGTTCGTGAACTTGAAGAGGAGACGGGGTATGGCGCAAGGGAATTCAGCTATATTCAATCGTTTGCGACGTCGCCAGGGTTTGCGGATGAGATTATTCATCTTTATTTAGCGCGCGATCTTTATAAAATTGATAATCCAGCTGCAGGCGATGAAGATGAGTTCATCGAATTGTTGGAAGTGACGATTGAGCAAGCGGAGGATATGGTTGCGACGGGAAAAATATTTGACGCCAAAACAGCCTTTGCTGTGCTTTATGCAAAAAATCTTCTAGCAAAGTGAACTAAATATCAATTACGACTTGGCGTAATTGTGTCCAGATTTTTTTCGAGTCAGCTCGAAAAGCTCCCTTGAAAATCTGTGACATCCGCCGGAGGCTTCAACTTAATTCAGCTGGGGATTGAACCTTTACTGACAGAAAAAAGTTCATGTTTATCCTACTATTTATAGAATTGGAAGACTTCTGCTGAATTAAGTTGAACGGACAAGCATATGTTGAACCAATCGGGCTTTTAGGGGCAGTTGAACCTTATTAAGATAGGGGCTGTCCGTGAAAGCGGGACAAACTATGCGGAGGTGCAGCCTATGGTCCGTTCCTTATCGTTCATCCACTTATTCATCATTCTTGCGGTCGGTTATATCGGAGGGGCATTGTTATTCCGTGAGATGCCTGCAACTGGGATAGAGCGTTTGATTACGTTCTACGATACCCGGGTTGTCAAAGGGCATGAAGCAGGCTATATTCGGCCTGTTGCTACGGCAGCTTTGTTTTTCCTCGTTGCGTTTGCGCTAGCATCGTTCAACAAAACAAGGTTCCTAGTATTATTTTTTGGTGCAGTGAAATGTGTTTTTTTTGGTTTGTCTTCTTCATACCTGCTTAGTACGGGCGCGAAAATGATGGCGTATTCAATTTGGTGGTTTCCATTTCAGTTCATCAGTTGTTTTCTATTTCTTATGTACTGTGCCGTTCTTAGCCCCCCTTACTTTATGAATACGACACTAGGAAAAAGACGAAATACGCGCGCATTGCCGACGATCATTGGCTTGTCGGTGGCAGTACTTGCCATCGAAATTGTCGTCTTTCGATTCATTCTCCAGTAGTAAATAATCGGCCTTCATGTCTTGTCTGTTTTCTTTCTGTTGTCATTCGGAAACCCCATTTGGTATAATAGAGGCAGTTTGAGGGGGGCGTCGTATGGAAAGCCGAATCGATCGGATAAAGAAACAATTGCATGGGGCCAGTTATAAGTTAACACCCCAGCGTGAAGCGACGGTTTTGGTCCTCCTTGAGCATGAGGAAGACCATCTAAGTGCGGAAGATGTATTTTTGCTAGTTAAAGAGAAAGCGCCTGAAATTGGCCTAGCAACCGTCTATCGTACGCTTGAGTTGCTAACAGACCTTAAAGTTGTCGATAAAATCAATTTTGGTGATGGGGTATCGAGGTATGACTTGCGGCAGGAAGGCGCTGCCCATTTCCATCATCACCTTATTTGTATCGAATGTGGAACAGTGGATGAAATTCAGGAGGATCTTCTCGGCGATGTCGAAAAGATTGTTGAAAGCCGTTTTAAATTCGCTATTAAAGATCATTGGTTGACGTTTCATGGTGTGTGCAAAAGATGTACATCCGACAAGGATGATAGTGGAGCTTAATCAACAAGGAAGGATGCAGTTCAATCCTTCCTCCCTGTTGGCGCAAAGCCTCCGATGTACAGGATGTACTAATGCCGACAATGCCACAGAACGTGGCATTGTCGGCCGGCGGATGTCACAGATTTATTGAGCAAGCTCAATTCAAAATCTGGACGTAAACACGCTGAGGCGTGTTTGAAAAAAAGGGATGGCGTGCTGCTATCCCTTTTGTCGTTGGATAGGAAGGGGGAAAGGGTTTGGTTAAACAAATGATAAATAGAGATTGTTATGTCATTTCCCGCTACTCATGAAAGATAGCCGTTTTGCCCTTGAAGATTATATGCATTTTTTAAAAGTAGAACGTCAATTAGCTAGCAATACGATTATATCTTACAAGCGTGATCTTGTTGAATATATGGATGCTATGGAACGGGCAGGGTATCAAACGATAGATCATGTCGACAGACAGGTTATTCTGGAGTATTTGCATCGACTAAAAGAAGGCGGAAAGTCGTCACGAACTATATCAAGGCATATCTCATCAATCCGTTCATTCCACCAGTTTCTCTTACGGGAAAAAGTAACGACGCAAGATCCGACTGTTCATTTGGAATTGCCGAAATTAGAGCAGAAATTGCCACGTGTGTTGTCGGTGGCTGAAGTGGATAGGCTCATAGCTAGTCCGGATCGTGCAAAGCCACAAGGTGTAAGGGATCATGCTTTATTGGAGATATTGTACGGGACGGGGATGCGGGTGAGCGAACTAATTGGGCTGGATATGGATGATATCCATCTGTCCATGGGGTTTGTGCGCATTTTCGGAAAAGGCGGCAAGGAACGGATTGTTCCCCTAGGTGGCAAAGCGATTGAAGCTTGCCGAAGATATATCGATGAGGCACGTCCAGGTTTTATTGCCAAGCAGAGGCATGCGGAGGCGTTATTTGTTAATATGCGCGGGGCAAGGTTGACGAGGCAAGGTTGTTGGAAGCTGTTGAAGGGACATTCGCTAAAGGCGGGTATACAAAAAGAATTGACGCCACATATTTTGCGTCATTCATTCGCCACGCATCTGATTGAAAATGGAGCAGATCTTCGTGCTGTACAGGAAATGCTTGGTCATGCGGATATTTCTACGACGCAAATTTATACGCATGTCAGCCGTTCTAGGTTAAAGGAAGTGTATGTGAAGTTTCATCCGAGAGCTTAAAAGTAATTGGAAATATGGAGGGGACATCTATGAAAAAACAACAATTTAAACGTATTCACGTCATCGTGCTCGATTCGGTCGGAATCGGCGAGGCACCAGATGCTCATCTATTCGGAGATGTGGGTGCCAATACACTTGGATCTATCGGAGAAGCGATGGAAGGGTTACAACTGCCGAATATGGGCAAAATGGGCCTTGCAAATATCGGTGAAGTGAAAGGGGTTACAAAAGCGGATGAGCCCCACGCATTTTACTGTAAAATGGAAGAAGCATCTGTCGGTAAGGATACCATGACAGGGCATTGGGAAATCATGGGGTTGAATGTGGATAAACCATTTAAAGTTTATCCAAATGGCTTTCCACAAGAGTTAGTAGATGAATTGGAGCAGCGAACAGGCCGTAAAGTCATTTGTAATCAACCTGCGAGTGGCACGGCGGTTCTCGAAGAATATGGTGCAGAACATATGGCAACAGGTGCGTTAATTGTCTATACATCGGCAGATCCTGTTTTGCAAATTGCTGCACATGAAGGCATTATTCCGATTGAGGAACAATATCGGATTTGTGAAATTGCGCGCGAATTAACATTGGATCCAAAATATTTAGTAGGCCGTGTCATTGCACGTCCGTTTATTGGCGAGCCAGGTCATTTCACGCGTACGACGAATCGCCATGACTATGCATTGAAGCCATTTGGTCGCACTGTAATGAATGAGCTGTTAGATGCAGCGTATGAGGTCATTGCAGTAGGGAAGATTGCGGATATATTTAATGGAGAAGGTATCTCGGAGTCGGTCCGTACAGTGAGTAATATGGATGGAGTCGACAAATTATTAGACGTCATGAAGAAAGATTTCAAGGGACTTAGCTTTACGAATCTTGTCGATTTTGATGCGTTATTCGGCCATCGTAGAGATCCGATTGGTTATGGCAATGCGTTGCAGGAATTCGATGCAAGGTTACCTGAAATTATGACGGCTTTGCATGAAGATGATTTACTAATCATTACAGCGGATCACGGTAATGACCCAACATATCCAGGGACAGATCATACACGTGAATATGTGCCGCTACTTGTTTATTCGCCTGCCTTCAAGCGCGGTGGGGCCTTGCCGCAAAGAGAGACGTTTGCGGATATTGGGGCAACGATTGCGGATAACTTTAAAGTGAAGCTACCGGAATTTGGTATAAGTTTCTTGAGTTTATTAACTAGAGAGGCGTGATGATGATGTTTAGAATGGTTGATGTAATTGAGAAGAAACGCAATGGTGAAGTGCTTTCAAAGGAAGAAATCACCTTTTTCGTCAATGGTTATACGGATGGGTCAATACCGGATTATCAGGCCAGCGCTTTTCTAATGGCGATTTACTTTAAAGGGATGACTGCGGAGGAACAAGGCTATTTGACGCTGGCGATGGTAGAGTCGGGCGATCAGATTGATTTATCGGCCATTGAGGGGACTAAAGTCGATAAGCATTCGACTGGAGGAGTGGGCGATACGACGACACTTATCCTAGTACCGCTTGTCGCTGCGTGTGGCGTTCCTGTTGCGAAGATGAGTGGGCGTGGACTTGGACATACAGGTGGAACGCTCGACAAACTAGAGGCTATCGAGGGCTTCCACATCGAGTTAACAGAAGAGCAGTTCGTCAAACAAGTGAATGACTTGAAATTGGCGGTTATTGGGCAAAGTGGGAATTTGACTCCTGCAGATAAAAAATTATATGCTTTGCGCGATGTGACGGCAACAGTTGACAGCATTCCGCTCATTGCCAGCTCAATTATGAGTAAGAAAATTGCGGCCGGGGCAGATGCGATTGTTCTAGATGTTAAAACGGGTGACGGTGCATTTATGAAAACAGAAGCGGATGCCAAATTACTTGCTGAATCGATGGTAGCGATTGGCAAACAAGTCGGTAGACAGACAATGGCTGTCATTTCAGATATGAGTCAGCCACTCGGTTTTGCGATTGGTAATGCACTTGAAGTGATGGAAGCCATCAACACACTTAAGGGACAAGGGCCCGACGATTTGACGGAATTGTGTTTAGTGCTTGGTAGTAAAATGATTGTAGTAGGCGGCAAAGCTGAGTCCATTGATGAAGCACGTACGATGCTAAAATCAGTTATCGCTGATGGCTCGGCGCTTGAATTGTTTGGTAAGCTGATTGAAGCACAGGGGGGCAATGCAGCGATTATTCATGATCCGTCGTTATTGCCAACTGCAAAATACCAGATTGAAGTGCCGGCACTGACATCGGGCTATATTACGAAGATGGAAGCGGATGATCTTGGAGTGGCTGCAATGTTACTTGGTGCGGGCAGGGCGACGAAGGAAGATGAAATCGATTTGGCCGTCGGTATCGTGTTGCGCAAGAAAATTGGTGATGCAGTGCAACAAGGTGAAACTCTTGCCGTCATTCATACGAATACGGAGGACGTGGAACGCTCAATTGCGTTGATTCAACAACATATTGTCATCGGCGAACAAGTAGTGGAGAGCCCGCGCCTTATCGGAGAAGTAATAACGGGTTAAATAGAATAGTTGGCAAGGTTATTCCATTGACTGGATTTGTAGTCGATGGGGTAACCTTTTTTTATTTCAACATATGTCATATCCATGTGTAAATCACATCTAACTTGTACATACTTTT
Source organism: Sporosarcina sp. YIM B06819 (assembly GCF_033485175.1). Classification (NCBI taxonomy): domain Bacteria; kingdom Bacillati; phylum Bacillota; class Bacilli; order Caryophanales; family Caryophanaceae; genus Sporosarcina; species Sporosarcina sp. YIM B06819. The sequence goes on from NZ_JAWLIQ010000020.1 coordinate 52,710, forward strand.
CGTAGTTAGGGGCATTGTCGAAAAGCAGGAACCTTTCGCTATCTATGACTAGTTTTGTCATCTAAGAGGTTTTGCCCTCTCCGATGTGGAATAATCCGCAGTAAGGAGGGGATTTAGCATGGCTGACATTGAAATATTAGACAATGGCATCTTAATTGTGTCACTACGTGGGGAATTGGATAATCATAAGGCCAATCAAATTCGGACACATATTTCTACATCTATTTTTACGGGACAAGTCCGGGCGATTATTTGGAATTTAGAAAGGCTTGGGTTTATGGATAGTGCTGGAATTGGACTCATTCTTGGGCGGATGCGTGATTTGGTCCCTTCAAATGGCGAGACACTTATCTTGAATCCTACGCCAACAATGGAGAAAATTTTTAAATTTTCAGGTCTTGGATCGAACATAAGACATTGTACGATCGATAGTGCGATCGGGGAAATCGGAGGGGTTTTACATGAACAATGAAATGACGTTATCATTCGTCGCAATTGAAGAGAATGAAGCACTGGCAAGGATGGCGATGACTTGTTTCATCACACCCCTTGACCCAACAATTGAGGAAATCTCCGAATTTAAGACAATCGTTTCAGAAGCGGTAACCAATGCCATCATTCATGGCTATGAACAAGATGGTAAAAGCCTTGTTACACTTCACGCCATCATTCAAGACAACAAAATTACGATGACTGTGCGTGATGAAGGTATGGGGATTTTTGATGTAGAGCAGGCTATGGAGCCGATGTTTACCACACGACCATTCATGGAACGTTCTGGGATGGGATTCACAATTATGGAGAGCTTTGCTGACAGCTTATCTGTTGAGTCTGTCATTGGAAGTGGAACAGTCGTCAAGTTCGAAAAAACGTTTTCTCCGGTCACGGAAGTAAGCAGAATGAGGTGACCTATGGACGCATCCGTTGAAGTACAACCCGCTTTGTTGACCCAGGAAAAGATGAGGGAACTCATTAAAGTTTCACAGGAAGGCGATAAGGAAGCGAGAAGGATGATGGTTGAGGGCAATACAAGACTCGTTTGGTCCATTGTTCAACGGTTTGCCTCGCGCGGCGCTGACCCGGAAGATTTGTTCCAAATCGGTTGCATTGGTTTGATGAAATCTATCGATAAATTTGACCTTTCTTACGAAGTGAAATTTTCGACCTATGCTGTGCCGATGATTGTTGGTGAAATCCAACGCTTCCTAAGAGATGACGGTATGGTGAAAGTGAGTCGTTCCATTCGTGAGTTAAGCTTCAAAATTCGCCATGCTACGGACGATTATATTAAAAAACATGGTAAATCACCATCGATTTCAGAAGTAGCAGCAGCCTTAGAAGTGTCAGTTGACGATATTATTCTGGCATCGGATGCTTTGCGTGATCCCGCATCCCTTCATGAGCAATTGTATGAAAGTGAAGGAGATAGTTTGACACTGATGGATCAACTACGGGATGACCGATCTGAAAGGGTGTTTGATCATATTCCCCTTCGTGATGTTATTTCGAAATTAAATAAGCGAGATCAGACCATCATTTACATGCGTTATTATTTGGATTGTACACAAAGTGATATTGCGGAACGTATCGGGATATCACAAGTGCAAGTGTCACGGCTCGAAAAGAAAATTTTAGCCCAACTAAAATCTTGGATGGGTGTGAATGCAGAGGACAGTATAGTAAAGTGAGGACGGATTAAACCTATGAAGAAGTTATTCCGGTCAATGAATGAAGGGGAAGAGTGGTTCTATGCCCATTTCGGAAAAGACGAGACGTTTGATGCGACGGCTAGATCTTTGCATCTTTGGGATACGCCTGCAATGTTGCTGTATATTAATGGCCTTGTAGATGGCAACACGATTACAAAATTATTGACGGAAATGCAAGGCAATACAGCGAGCCAGGAACTGGAGGAGGACGGGGCAGAACGCTTTCTGTCCTTTTTCCCATATCATGCTGTATCCGATGTCAAAGACAAAGATGAATTGCTGACATCAATCCTTAGCGGTCAAGCAGCTTTCGTCACAAATGAAGGCTATGCCTTTACCATTGATATTAGATCATATCCCGGTAGGCAACCGCAAGAACCGGACAATGAAAAAGTTGTCAGGGGCTCGAGGGATGGATTTACGGAAAACCTCATTCAAAATACAGCGCTTATCCGGAGACGTCTACGCACTGAGGAATTACGCTTCGAAATGCATAAGGTAACGGTCAATGGCAAAACAGATATCGCTATCACCTATATGAAAGGGGCGGCAAGTGAAGAGCATCTTAGCTACATACGCGAGAGACTTGATGAAATTAAACATGATGGACTAACAATGACTGATAAATCGCTGGAAGAATTTCTTTTCAAACAAGGTTTTCACCCAATGCCGTTCGTTCGCTTTACGGAGCGGCCGGATATCTGTTCAGCACATTTGTTGGAAGGTCATATCGCCATTATTGTTGATACATCACCTTCTGTCATTCTTGTGCCAACGACATTGTTTCATCATCTCCAGCATGCTGAAGAATATCGTCAGGCACCTCTGTTGGGAACTGCGGTTCGACTTGTTCGTTTTTTTGGAGCCGCAATGAGTTTAATCCTGTTACCATTTTGGTATTTAGTTGCCACGAAACAACAGTATTTACCGGATTTTCTTAGTTATATCGGCCCGAAGGATATAGGAGAAATCCCCTTACTACTTCAGTTACTAATTGCGGATGGCGGTATTGAGGTACTCCGAATGGCGGCTATTCATACACCAACCCCGATGTCGACGGCTATGGGACTTGTAGCGGCCATTGTCATTGGACAAGTGGCGATTGACGTGGGTCTATTCACACCTGAAGTCGTGTTATATGTGGCGGTCAGCGCTATATTCACCTTCGCTATCCCATCTTATGAATTAAGCATTACGACAAAGGTTTTTAGAATTTGTATCCTGTTAGCCACAGGCTTGCTTGGAGCACCTGGCTTCTTCTTATCAATCACTGTTCTTTTCTACTATTTATGTTCGTTAAAACCGATGGGCGTTCCCTATTTATGGCCTGCTGTTCCATTTTTTCCACGTGCAATGCTCCGCGTTCTTATCAGATTTCCGATGACTGAGGATGCACCTCGGCCATTTATCGCCGATTCGCCGGACAGGGATCGTATCTGATAGATGATTGCCACTTCCCACTCTGTTATGATAAAGTTTTAGTTATATGATTTGGGAGGGGAAGGCAACATGCATTTTTACGGAACACAATCAGTTAATCAGCAAGGACATTTAACAATCGGTGACGTCGATGCAATTGATCTTGCACATACTTATGGAACACCACTTGTCGTTTATGATATCGCTCTGTTCCGTGAACGGGCACGGGCTTTTAAAGAAACATTTAAAAATGTCGGTATACGCGCACAAGTTGCATATGCGAGTAAAGCGTTTTCGTCAATTGCTATATACGAAGTAGCTAAACAAGAAGGACTTTCTCTTGATGTCGTTTCTGGGGGAGAACTATTTACGGCGATTGCTGCTGATTTTCCGAGGGAACGCATTCATTTCCACGGCAATAATAAAAGCTATACTGAATTGCAATATGCTTTCGATGAAAAGATAGGCTGCATCGTCATTGATAATTTTTCTGAAATCGCGCTCGTGAAGGAAATTGCAGAATCTAGGAAAGAAAGCATGAATGTACTAATCCGTGTAACACCGGGTGTAGAAGCGCATACGCATGATTATATTACGACAGGCCAGGAAGATTCGAAGTTTGGTTTTGACTTGAAGAATGGTCAAGCAGATGAGGCATTCATGCAATTACATGACCATGCTTATATCAATTTACTCGGTATGCATTGTCATATTGGCTCCCAAATATTTGAGACGGATGCTTTCCGTTTTGCGGCGGAAGTATTAATGGACAAGATGATTTCGTGGCGTGACAATCACGACTTCATTTGTACGGTGCTCAATTTAGGAGGAGGTTTTGGTATCCGGTATACAGAAGAAGACTCACCTCTCGTACCTTCTGCTTATATCGAAGAGATGGCGACCGTCGTACTTTCGATGACCCGTAGTCACAATTATCCGGTACCAGAAATTTGGATTGAGCCTGGTAGATCATTGGTTGGGGATGCGGGTACGTCGCTATATACGACTGGTAGTACGAAAGAAGTACCAGGTATTCGAACGTACATAGCGGTTGATGGTGGCATGTCAGATAATATCCGACCAGCTTTGTACGGAGCGAAGTATACAGCTGTTTCTGCTAACCGCATGAATGAGCCCCACGACAAAAAAGTAACAATTGCTGGGAAATGCTGCGAATCAGGTGATAAACTGATTGAGGAAGCCTATCTTGCAGATTTATCCGAAGGGGATGTCATCGCCGTTTTTTGTACAGGGGCGTATGGCTACTCGATGGCGAGCAATTACAACAGACTGCCGAAACCTGCCATTGTCTTCTGTGAAAACGGAGAACATCAATTGGTCGTTCGTAGAGAGACTTATGAAGATGTTGTCAGATTGGACATCCCACTTCAAACCGTAAGTCGGGAGGAAAAGATTTGAGGAAACGTAATATCCTCCTCTTCTTATTTATTGTAGTTGCGGCTATTGTATGGGGAGCGGTATACTGGTACTTTGTTATGCCGATTATCGACCCGCGTTAACGAACATTGTGAGACGACGGACAAAGGATTTTCAGAAAAGAAGGGATTCAATTGATGCTTTTACGTTATAAGAAAACGTATGAAAAGATTGCAATGGGGCTACTATCCTATATGCCTGGCGATAAAAATGCGAAGAAGTTACAGGAAACGATTCACCGATACGAAACGGACGATAGCTGGCAACTCTACTTATTAAAAAAAGAGGATGACTTTATCGGTTTGATTGGTGTGGAATTAGGTGACGAAGATTACACGTTATTCCATATTTCAGTTAATCCATCCTTTCGTGGAGAAGGGGTCGGCAAGGAAATGGTAGCGAAATTGCAGGCACTTTTCCCAAATAAGGAATGTAAAAGTACCGAAGAAACCGATTTATTCATAAAGAAGTGTCAAGTAAAAGAAGAAGGCGCAGATTAATGTCTGCCCTTCTTCTTTTCGTCACGTTCACGAAGAATATCGCTACGGTCTCTCAACATATGTTTATGAATAACGGCATCGCTACCTTTAGGGAGAAGTGTCATGGATTGTTTTTCAAGTTCAATTTGTTTTGCTAGGTTTAGCGAAGTGATAATTAGTGAAAAGTATTCAAAAGGTAAGATTTTTTCCACAAGGTCCACCGCTTGTCTAACATCACCGATTAATTGGGGTACATCAATTTCTTCTGCATAGATGCCGAGGAAAGTAGGTAGTTTTTTCTCTACTTTTCGCAGTGTGCGCATTGCGCCAGCAAAATTACCGCGACGCCAGTGATACATTCCCGTCGCTAGCAGGATGTAGGCCGTTAATGGATGTCCCTTATCGCTATTAGGAATTGATTTCCAATAGTCCTCTAACACTTCATGGCACTCAAAATAATCTTGATTGTCGTTAAAATAAACAATAAACTGTATAAACAACGGATGATGATACGGATGCATGAAATCATTCCTTTCTCGTCTAGCTCTAGCGCTTTTGTTATTAGTTAAAATACTAGGTAGGTGTCACACAGGATGTCGTATAAAGTAAAACTAGAAGCCTTTGAAGGGCCACTAGATCTATTATTGCATTTAATCAACAGACTTGAAATTGATATATACGATATTCCGATGGCGGAATTGACAGCGCAGTACATAGAACACCTTCATGCCATGCGTGTACTACAGTTAGATGAACTGAGCGAATACCTCGTTCTCGCTGCAACATTAATAGAGATTAAGAGCAAAATGTTGCTTCCTGTCCATGAAGGCGAAGATTTTGACGATGAGTTGGATTTTGAAATGGAAGAAGATCCGCGGGACGAACTCGTTGCACGTCTGATTGAGTATAGAAAATATAAGGAAGCAGCCATTAGTCTGAAGGAATCTGCTGACGAACGTTCGGATCATTTTACAAAATCACCCGAAAACCTTACTGAGTTCGGTGAAATGGTACCGAGTGGAATTGAGGAGAGTTTGAACATATTCGATCTGATTGGTGCATTTCAAAAAATGCTCGACAGGAATCGATTGAAGGCACCTCTTACAGCAAGTATCACGAAAATGGAAGTGTCTATCGGTGAAAAAATGGATGAAATTATGGCTATACTTGAAAGAGGCGGCGGGAAATGTGATTTCCATTCGTTATTCGATAAAGGAGACACGCCGGGACTTGTCGTGACATTTTTGTCGTTGTTAGAATTGATGAAACGGCGGGATATCATTGTGATGCAGCAAGGCAATTTTGACGGGCTGACAGTGGCATTCCGACGGGAGGATGAGTGAGATGGAACTGGATACAAAAGACCGCTTGTCGGGAATGATTGAAAGTTTTTTATTCCTTGTTGGGGATGAAGGCTTGACGGTTAAACAATTAACTGTCTTAACGGAGCGGTCAGAAGCTGAAGTGAATGTATCAATTGATTGGTTGCGGTTAAGCTATGAACAACGCACTGAAAGTGGTATAACGCTGAAGCTTTTTGGCGGTGCTTATCGTCTTGTGACGAAAGCTGAATTTGCGGATGATATTAAACGCCTGTTGGAAAATCCGTCGCCGAAGTCTATGACGCAGGCTTCTCTTGAAGTGTTGGCGATTATTGCGTATAGGCAGCCGGTGACGCGGGTGGAAATCGATGATCTTCGTGGTGTTAAATCAGAAGGACCGATTAGTACACTGATTGCCAAGGGATTAATTATGGAAAAAGGTCGTTCAGAAGGTAGTGGACGCGCTATTCTCTATGGTACAACGGATCTGTTCTTGGATCGTTTCGGATTGGAATCACTTCAGGAATTGCCGCCTCTCCAGCAAGAAGAAGACAACGTAGCAGGAGATACAGATTTGTTTATGACTAAATTCCAAGAAGCATTTGCAATGGATGACAATTAAGGATGGATTGAACTTGTACCATCCCTCGAGGAGGAAATGTATGTTGAAAAGGACGATGATTGTTGTCCTGTTTTTCTCACTATTTTTGAATGTTGTGCCACAAGAAACAGCAGCGGCAGGAAGTGCATGGGCTGTTATTGACGCGGATACCGGTAGGTTATTGGAGGGCTCGAATGAACATGTTAGATTGCCAATCGCCAGTTTGACGAAAATGTGGACTGCATTGACATTCATCGAAAGTGGTACTTCTTTCGGAGAAGTAGAGATATCGCCACAAGCTGCATCGGCTGAGGGATCATCGATTTATTTACAGCAAGGGATGTCGATTGACGCAGAAGCGTTATTATATGGTCTTATGCTACGATCGGGTAATGATGCGGCGTATGCACTGTCAGAACGAGCAGGCGGCTCTCTGGATGGCTTTGTCGATATGATGAATAATCAGGCGCAATTGTATGGTTTGAAGGATACGGTCTTCACCAACCCGTCTGGATTGCATGATGATCGCCATTTGTCGACAGCATACGAAACGGCACTCATGTTACGTTATGCGATGGACAATGACAAATTCCGTAAAATAGCATCGACCAAGAATTATCGTTTTGAAGGGGAAGAACAGATCTACAGCTGGCGCAACAAACACCGCCTCATCCATTCAGAGCCAACCGCAATTGCCGGAAAGACGGGTTTTACTAAAGCGGCAGGGCGGACATTGGCGACGTATTTTGAGAAAGATGGCAAAAATATCATCGTTGTGACGTTAAATGACGGTAATGATTGGAACACACATAAAAATTTAGCGAATAACATATTTTCTACTCATAAATTGGTGACAGTCGTTAAACAAGGCACGTATGATATCCTTCCCGGCGTGGAAGCTGAATTAGAAACGCCTATTCGTCTGTTGTTGAAAAAAGGTGAAAAGGCTAAATTGAAAAATGTCGTGCACATTCCTCGTGGTAAAAGTAAGCGGAGTACGGGTACTTGGACGGTTTTAATCGACAATGAACCACTTATTACAAGTGACATTATCGTCAAGCAGTAAACAGAAGAAAAATTCCAGTCTAACAAAGATAAAACGTACAGAAATGTGACATTTTTAAGAAGACTGCCACCAAATAGGTCAGTCTTCTTTTAATTTGAAGCAAAGTATGACATAATTTTTTCAGAATGAAGAACGAGGTGTCTTGATGGAGAGATTGCAAAAAGTATTGGCGCAAGCGGGTGTTGCATCACGGAGAAAGTCCGAAACACTCATTGTAGAAGGTAAAGTGAAAGTGAACGGTGTTGTCGTAAAAGAACTTGGAACAAAAGTTTCGAATTCAGATCGTGTGGAAGTAGAAGGCATTCAGCTCGTTAAAGAGAAGTATGTCTATTATCTTTTATATAAACCAAGATCCGTTATTTCGACTGTCCATGATGATAAAGGGAGAAAGACTGTACTCGATCTGTTTCCTATGGTGGATGAAAGGGTATTTCCGGTCGGGCGACTTGACTACGATACATCAGGTATCATTTTGATGACGAATGATGGAGATTTCTCTTATTTGATGACGCATCCAAAGTTCGGTATTAAGAAAAAGTATGTCGCAAAAGTGAAAGGGATTCCGGATCGCGAATCACTTCGAAAACTTGAACGTGGCATTGACTTGGATGACGGTAAGACGGCTCCTGCACATGTGAAAATGCAGACAGTCGATAAAAAAGCAGGCACGGCATTGATTGAAATTACGATACATGAAGGGCGCAATCGTCAAGTGCGCCGCATGTTCGATGCGATAGGCTGCCCAGTCTTAAAACTGCGTAGAGAATCATTTGGAACATTGACAACTCACGGGTTGAATGCGGGAGAAGCGCGTGAACTCACGAAGCATGAAGTGAAACAGCTTCGCGTACTTGCGGAAACGGGTAAAATCGGTTAATACCGAATGAATTACGCTCTTGCAAGGGCCTCTGAAGATTTCAATCCATTACGCAGGAGGTCCAAACGTTCACAATCCTTTCATTTATGATGGGCATCTACAAAAATCCATTTGTTATAATGGAGAGTAGAGGCTATTTTCCGATAGGAGGAAATGAGTTTGGCAATAGTAGATAAAAAGAAAAGTCGTCTTATTATAAGGACAATTGTCCTGTTACTTCTTGTAGCAGCAGTCGGCTATACCATTACTTCGAAAGATAAAGTAAAAGTATTGGCTGTGGGTGATAAAGCACCTGATTTTGAACTAGTCGATTTGGATGGAAACAAGCATCGGCTATCTGATTACAAAGGACAGGGCGTGTTCTTGAATTTTTGGGGAACTTGGTGCGGTCCATGTAAAAAAGAAATGCCACATATGGAAAGCCAGTCTATCGCATTTGAAGGCAAAGGCGTCCAAATACTCGCGGTCAATATTGCAGAATCAACTTTGAAGGTAGAGGCTTTCAGGGATCAGTATGGTCTGACTTTCCCCATTGTTATCGATAAAGATAGGAGTGTTAAAGAGGCCTATAATATAGTGCCACTACCCACAACATTTTTAATTAACAAAGAGGGGAAAATTGAAAAGATCATTACGAGCGAAATGACTGAGGCTGAAATTATATCCTATTTGGAAAGCATTCAACCCTAAGTAAGGAGTACATGCAAAATGAGTAAAATCAACTGCCAGTGCGGTCATGAAAATCCATTTGGCACAGTACTTTGTGAGCAGTGTGGAAGACCGCAAACTGAAGAAGCAAAAAAGAGTAAGCTTGTTGACATGCGTTACGAAGGCGCGTCTAGAAGATCGCAAACCTATAACAAGTCCATTATTGATAAGATTTGGAATTTCTTTTCAAGTGTCAAGGTTGGAATCTGGATTATTGTTGCTGTTCTTGCGACGTCTGCAATTGGTACTATTTTTCCGCAGAAATTGTATGTGCCTGTCTCTGCTTTAGCAGGTCTAGAAGAATATTTAGCCTATTATGAACGGTTATATGGATTTTTTGGCACAGTTTACGTCAGATTTGGTTTTTATGATATGTATAATAGTTGGTGGTTTATCACACTAGTTGGGATGCTTGGGGCATCTATTATTATTGCTAGTGTTGATCGGGTAGTACCTCTTTATAAATCATTGAAAAAACAACGAACGAAACGCCATCCATCTTTCATGAAGAAACAACGGGTTTATGGGGAAGGCTCTTCTAATGACCCAGCCACTTCGCTTATGAAAGCCGAGGAGAAATTGAAGGCCCTTCGTTACAATGTTAAGCTTGAGGATGGTGCATTGCTGGCAGAAAAGGGTCGTTTTGCAAGATGGGGTCCTTATGTCAATCATGCGGGTATTATCATTTTCCTATTTGGGATTTTACTGCGTGGAATCCCGGGCTTTTATGTGGACGAAACGATGTGGATCCGTGAAGGAGAAACGCGTTCAATTCCGGGTGCAGAGGGTTATTATTTGGAAAGTAAAAAATTCATCATGGAGACATACTCACAAGAAGACGGCGAAGTATTTGATAAAGCACTTGATCGTGTCGGGATGATTGCTAGTAACTATCAGACGGACGTTGCGCTCTATAAAATACCAGATGACGCATTGATAGGGTCAAATGAATTTGAATTCGTCAAGGACTATTCCATCATCGTCAATAAACCGCTTAAATTTGATGGCTTTAGCGTATTCCAAATGGATTATCGCCTTGATGAGTTAAAATCGATGACGTTCCAATTGGTAGAAAAAGCAACCGATAAAACGTTTGGACAATTCACGGTTGACCTAGCTGAACCGACCAAGGATTATGAACTAGAAAACGGGGCACACGTCAAATTGATGGATTTTTATCCGGATTTCTATATGAATAATGGAGAACCTGATACCAAAACACCAGTTCCAAATAATCCTGCTTTCATCTTTGAAATGAAGACGCCTGACAAGCCTGAAGGGGAAAGAAGTTTTGTTGCTATCCAACAGACGCTTGAAACGGAGCAAAATGAGTATAAAGTGAAATTTGTTGGTGCTGAAACACGTGATATTTCGGGGCTAACAGTTCGGAAGGATAAGACGTTGTATGTTATTCTGATTGGTGGCATTATCTTTATGATAGGTGTTGCGCAGGGAGCTTATTGGAATCATAGAAGAATATGGATCCAACAAGGGACTGGCAACGAACTGCTAATAGCTGGACATACGAATAAAAACTGGTTTAAATTGAAGCAAGAGCTTGATCAAGTGAAAGATTTTGCAGCATTGCCTTCTTATGAAGATAGACAAGATAAGGAAGCTATTTTAGAAGATAAGGAAGGAGAAAAATCATAATGGGACTTGCGGCGTTAAGCGCTAATCTACTGATGGTTTCGTTTATTGCCTACCTTATCGCAACGGCATTTTTTGGTGGGGCGGTAAAAGGCGCGAAATCGGAAGCATCTTATAAAAATAACAGATGGGGAAAAATCGCGATTACGATTACAATCATTGGGTTTATTTCTCATCTCGGCTATTTCATCACACGCTGGATGGCTTCTGGCCATGCACCAGTTAGTAATATGTTTGAATTTACAACTGCATTTGGCATGATGCTTGTTGGGGCATTCATTCTGTTGTTCTTCCTTTACCGGACACCTTCACTCGGATTGTTTGCATTGCCGATTGCGGTTATTATCATTGCCTATGCAAGTATGTTCCCAAAGGAGATTACACCGCTCATCCCGGCGCTCCAAAGTTACTGGTTGACGATTCACGTGATTACAGCAGCCCTTGGTGAATCGATTTTGGCAATTAGTGCGGTTGCGGGACTTATTTTCTTATTGAAAAATGTGGATTTGACAAAAAAATCAAAACAACGTTTCTGGCTAGAAGTAGTTATGTTTACACTTATTCTTGTCATCGGTTTCGTAGTTTCCTCATCAACATTTAAACTAACAGGTTACGAAGCGCAATTCACATATATTGATAAAAATGAAATGCCTGCCAAGATGGTGTATAACTATCCACCACTTTTCGGTATGCATCAATATGAATCATTGACGCCAGATGCTATGACGCCATGGGCAGAAATGCCAGCCATTGTCAATGCGAAGACGCTAACGTCATTTGTTTGGTCGGTTGCAACGGGAATTGTTCTGTACGTAATTCTTAGGCTCATTTTCAGGCGTCCAATTGCAGCATTGTTCCAGCCTTTTGCTAAAAAGGCGAATTCTCAACTAATGGACGAAATTGGCTATCGTGCTGTTATCATTGGTTTTCCAGTCTTTTCACTTGGAGCACTTGTCTTCGCAATGATCTGGGCACATGAAGCGTGGTCCAGATTTTGGGGATGGGATCCGAAGGAAGTTTGGGCGCTTATTACTTGGTTATTTTACGCTGCATTCCTTCACGTGCGTCTATCACGCGGTTGGGAAGGCGAGAAATCAGCATGGCTTGCGGTTATCGGTTTCATCATTATTATGTTTAACTTGATCGCCGTGAACTTAATCATTGCAGGATTGCATTCATACGCTTAACCTACTGATCGAAGACTGCACGGTTGTTTACTAGACGCCGTGCAGTCTTTTTTGACTGAAATCAGTCAAAGCCTACGGCGGATGTCACAGATTTTTTGGGGTGCTTAAGAAGGCAGTCTAAGTACGCGACGTCTTAAAAGTGCCTTAATTTCTGCAAAGAACGCAGAAATACGGCAAATCGAACCCTTCACTGTTCGATTCCTCCCTGTAGGCCCCAAGCTCGAAAAATCTGGAATCAACTACGCCGAGGCGTAATTGATTAGTAGGATTATGCTTTGTGGTTTCTTTTTTATAGGGTGACTTGTACAATGGACATAGATGTATGTTGAAAGGGGTAATGAGTTGTGGAAGAAAAAGTGACATTATTAGTGGTAGATGACGAAGAGCGGATTCGTCGTCTGTTAAATATGTATCTTACGCGTGAAGGATACGAAATTGAAGAAGCAGTGGATGGGGCAGAAGCGCTTGAAAAAGCATTGACGTCACATTATGACTGTATCTTACTTGATTTAATGATGCCTGAAAAAGACGGCTTTGAAGTTTTGCAAGAACTACGGGAAAAGAAAATCTTGACACCGGTTATCATGCTAACAGCAAAAGGCGAGGAAGCTGATCGTGTAACTGGATTCGAATCGGGTGCCGATGACTACATAGTAAAACCATTCAGTCCACGTGAGGTGGTTCTACGGGTTAAAGCAATTCTCAGAAGGTCTGTGACGTTTCAAGGTACTACTTCAGCATCGTCATCAAAGGACCTTGTTGTCTTTCCACAGCTAACCATAGACAACGATGCGCATCGTGTCATGGCTGATGGCAATGAAGTGAATCTGACACCAAAAGAATACGAATTGCTTTATTTCCTGGCGAAATCACCAGATAAAGTATTCGATCGGGAGCAGTTGCTAAAAGAAGTCTGGCATTATGAATTTTTTGGGGATCTTCGTACAGTCGATACGCATGTCAAACGACTTCGCGAAAAGCTAAGCCGTGTTTCCGAACAGGCAGCCAAAATGATTGTTACCGTTTGGGGAGTTGGTTATAAGTTTGAGGTTCCTCATGAATAGAATATGGAATTCAATCGTCGGGAAGCTATGGGCAACCATATTGCTTCTCGTTTCCTTTGTCTTGTTTATTGTGACCGCGTTACTACTTGAGTTTCTGGATAATTTTCATACCCAACAAGCTGAAGTTTCTTTGAATAGGGATGCGACGACGATTGGGAAAATTGTTGTGGATCATGACAGTGAGTCTTCTATGCAACTTATTATCGAAGATATCCTTGGGGATGAAGCGGACGCTATGATTGTGGATTCCGAAGGGAAGATTATGTACTCTTTCCAACAAGGATTGAACAAGGAGAAAATTGAAAATAAAATCCTATCCGATGCTATATTTTCATCGACCAACCGGGTAGACAAACAAGTCGTGAAAGAAATGATTCTCCCTTCTATTACGAAAGATGGCGTCATGGAACAATATCTTGTACTCGCCTATCCATTTGAAGTGGAACAAAAAATGGCTGGTTCGGTAATTATCTATCAAAGTTTGGAAGCTGTCCATAGGGCGACGAAGGAAACAACAAATATCGTATTCTTGTCTGCGTTTATTGCCTTTATTTTAACAACCGTTTTTGCTTTTTTCTTATCGACAAGAATTACCTCACCTTTAAGGGGCATGAGGCAGGCTGCGTTTGAACTATCGAAAGGGAATTTTGATACGCAATTGCCTGCTGTGCAAAATGACGAAATTGGTCAGCTTGCAACCGCATTTAATCAGATGGGGCGGCAGCTTAAGTATCATGTAGAATTGATTAATCAGGAAAAGGAACAACTTTCAAGTATTTTAACGTCTATGACGGATGTGGTTATTACCTTTAATCGCGATTACACGATTTTATTAAGTAACCCACAGGCAGAACGTTTATTGCAGAACTGGTACTTTAAAAATGGGGAACAAGAAGAGAAAAACACGATTCCTCCAGAAATATTTCATATGCTTGATCATGTGATTACATTTGCTGAAGAAGTAGAGGACGAATTGGAGCTAGGGGGACGTTTTTATGCTGTTTCCATTAGTCCTCTATATAGTGGTAGCGATATTCGGGGCGCGGTTGCGGTCCTCCGTGATATGACGGATCAGCATAAGCTTGATAAGCTCCGTTCGGATTTCATTGCCAATGTGTCGCATGAACTGCGGACACCTATCTCGATGCTTCAAGGGTACAGTGAAGCGATTATAGACGGCGTTACGACCAATGACGAAGAGCGTAATGAGATGGTGCAAATTATTCATGACGAATCGAAACGAATGGGTAGACTTGTGACAGATTTGCTTGACTTGGCTAGGATGGAATCGGGTCATATGCGACTCTACAAAGATGATGTGTTGATGATCCCCTTCCTTGATCGGATTGTCAATAAATTCATGCAAGTTGCACGTGATGCTAATGTGGAGTTGTCATTTCATTTTCCTAAAGATGAGGAAATCGTTTCAAATGTCGATGAAGATCGGATTGAGCAAGTGTTTACGAATTTAATCGACAATGCGATTCGTCATACGCCTGATGGAGGGAATGTTACATTACGTATCGAGAAGTATGTAGATACGATTGAAATGACGGTGACGGATACCGGTGTTGGTATACCGGAAGAAGATCTGCCGTATATTTTTGAGCGTTTTTATAAAGCGGATAAAGCAAGAACAAGAGGCAAGGGCGGAACGGGCTTAGGTCTGGCGATTGCAAAAAATATTATTGATTCGCATAGCGGAGTTATTACAGCTAGCAATGGGCAAAACAGTGGTACCATCTTTAGATGTACACTTCCTTTGAAAAAGTTGTAACTATTTCGTTCGAACAACGACTAATGTATAGAACGGGGGTATTTCATGGACGACTCCGTTTTCCACCGACTCTATGAGCAATACCATCAAGATGTGTTCAAGTTTCTCATCTATTTGACGAGAGATCGTGATCAAGCTGAGGATCTCGTGCATGAAGTGTACGTGAGGGTATTGCGAGCATACGGCGGTTTTGAAGGGAAAAGTTCTGAAAAGACATGGCTTTTTTCCATTGCGAAAAATGTTGCGATTGACCATTTCAGAAAAAACGCTGTCCGTAAAAAGCACCTGTTCGATAAATTCGACTGGGAAAAAAGTGAGCTTGTGTCAACGGGTGTGTTACCGGAAGAACTAGTAACACTTAGCGAAGAGATGAAAGAGCTATTGCAGGCACTGAATACATGTACAGGAGATCAGAAAATGGTTATCACTATGCGGTATTTCCAGGATCTGTCCATAGCCGAAACAGCCGAAATTCTTAGCTGGACAGAAGGTAAAGTAAAGACTACACAACATAGGGCAATCAAAGCACTGCAAAAGAAATTGAATGCTCTTTCGACAGAAGGGGGGGAACTAGATGACCGACAATAAATGGGACGACAGCAAGATTGACAACCTTCTTGGCAGTATGCCGGATATACGAGATGAGCGCCTGAAGTCGGACATATTGATGCGGCTACAACAAGACGAAAGATTGCATCACCCCCGTCGTAATAACGTAAAGAAATGGATGCCGGCCTTAGTGGCGGTAGCAGCACTGTTGATGTTCAGCTTGGTCATTCCTTCAATGTTGCAGCACAATGATAGCGCGATGGACAAAGCGATTGAGCCTGCTTCGATGAAAATGAAACAATCAGAGACCTCGATGGATAGCGAGGAACAAGCAGATGTTGCAACCGCAGATGCTGGGGCTAGCGCAGAAACTTTCAATATAGCAACGGCGAGGATGCTCCCAGAAAATCATGTCCTCTTACAAGAGGAATTACAAGGATTTCAACTGTTACAAATGAGGCTGGATGTAGATGCGAATACAGTCGTTCCTATGACGTTTTTGATTCCGAAAGAACAAATTGCTGCTGATTTTCCAGAAGGGGAACCAGACAGTGCAGCCCTTTTTAGACAGTATGCTGCTGACACCCCGGAGGCAGAACTTGGCTTTGTAGAGATGGAACCTGTTGCCAGTAACAGCCCACAACCTTATTACAAGACGGTAATGCCTTCAGGTCAACTCTATCTGACGCCCTATGAAACAGGAGATGCACTGACGGCGGAGGAGGCACTTCTAGCGATGAAGGAAGCGCAAAGTGACGTCGTTGAGGCGCTTATACCGGAGAATATTACGTATGCTATACAGGAACGAGAAGGCGTGGTCATTATCACGTTTACAGAGCCATTGGATTTATCCGCAATGGATCAAAGTGCAGCGAATGAAATGATAGAAGGATTCATGTTAACGGCGAATAACTTCAAAAAACGCGTACAGTTAGAAAACGTTATGCAAAACACCTTCTTACGCTACGATTTGACAACTGTATTACCAGAACCAGTAGGTGTAAATCCGACGTACTTTTTTGAATAGTAATCAAAAAAAACGCTTTGTAAACAAATGAGTTTACAAAGCGTTTTTTGCCGTATATACTAGTGTAGTAACAAAATATTGATTCATCTTCGGGGCAGGGTGCAATTCCCGACCGGCGGAAATGGAGAGTTTCTCTTCTTAGCCCGCGAGCTTAACAGCTGATTCTGGTGTGATTCCAGAGCCGACAGTATAGTCTGGATGGGAGAAGGTGAAGGTGCGGCCGTCTTTTTGTGTTGTCCACAAAAAGGGTGCTTATTTAAGTACGGGTTAAAAGAGAGGTTTTTCTTCTTTTTTACACCTCTATTTAACGATACCTTTTAACTCCCTAAGGCTTTATTAGCTTTGGGGATTTTTTGAAGACAACGATTGACGGAACGGCCTTTCCTCTTTTGAAGTGAATCGCAAAAGGAGAGAGGAACAAATGAATAACAAGAAATTACGCAAGATGATTCTCATTGCAATCCTTGGGAGCATTGGTACGGTGTTGATGCAATTCAACTTCCCACTGCCAGCATTACCAGGATTTTTGAAAATCGACTTCGGAGAAATCCCGGCGGTATTAGCCATTATGACAATGGGACCCGTTGCAGGTATAGGGGTCGAACTGATTAAAAATGTCATGCATTGGTTCATGTCAGGGAGTCCAACGGGTGTTCCAGTGGGCGAAATTGCGAACTTTACAACAGGTGTTTTATTCATCATGCCTGTCTATTTCATCCACAATAAATTCAAATCATCTAAAGGATTAGCTACCGGACTGATTGCAGGAACAGCTGCGATGGCATTGGGTATGAGTGTTTTGAATTATGCAGTATTCCTACCTATGTATACGTACTTCATGAACTTCCCTGAGATGGCAGGTAGTGAGCTATCGACATTTATCGTTTTAGGGATTCTACCTTTTAACCTTATTAAAGGCGTAATGCTCATGGTCATCACACTATTGCTATTCAAGAGCTTGAACAAATGGATTGCTAAACAACGAACTCAATTAATGGCGTGACATCCGCCCAAGGCTTTATCAGGGAGGAATTGAACTTCATTCCTCCTCATTCAGCTGGAGCTGAATCCGGATCATAGCGTCACAATTTAGACATAAAGAAAGGCCGTCCTGAATAATTTCAGGACGGCCTTTCAACGTGCAAGAAAATCTGTGGCAATTGCCATTTGCCGGAGGCTTAAATTTCATTCAGCAGGGGGAACCCCTCCTGAATGAAATTTAAATTAGTCCTCGTATTTTAACGCATCGCCATCAAAAGGCGCATCAGCAATTTTGATTGAATCGGTCGGGCAACCATCAAATGCATCTTCTAAATCTTCTAGTAGTTCTTCTGGAACTTCCGTATTACCCATGTTATCATCTAGAATAACGTAAGCAATTCCCTCGTCATCGTAATCGTAAATGTCTGGAGCTGCTGCTCCGCAAGCGCCACATGCAATACATGTATCTTGATCAACAATTGTATATTTAGGCATAGTCTTTCTCTCCTCTTTTCTCCGTACAAACAATTTACTTCACATTCCATTCTAATGATATTAACAACAGTTTTCAACAAAAAGAATTTATTAATTGGAGGAATTCATCATGAATCTTTCTTTAATTCTATTAAGCATCATTCATAAGCTAGATGGTGAGCGGACGATTTATGCTGGTTTTCATCTATTGCGTGGCAAACGTTCGGGACAGACGTTACAGGATGTCGAATATTATGGCTTAAAAGCTTTCTTTGGCATTTTACCGAAATTAACGGTTGATCAATTTAATGAAGCGGCTACCTTATTGAAGAATTCTGGTTTTATTGCGACTAGGGATGATTCTTTTGTCAATATAACAGAACAGGGTCGTCAATTGGTAGCGACTTTACCTGCTTATGCATTTAATGGTTGGGATTATAGGGGGAGGGAAAATCTTTTTTTCGCGAGGTTGTCACTTATCGTACAGACAGTGTCGCATTTTAAAGAGGGACAACATGCTTTTATGCCTGTTCAAAAAGATTATGATAGCCAGTCCTTCGTGAAAACACTATTGCATCATCAGCCTATTAGTGATCCTGCATACGCCCGTTACATTGCCGAAGAGCTTAGGCTATGCATAGAGCGCAGTGGCATGGATAACGAGCAAAAAATCATTGTCAGCCATCGACTAAGTGGCTTCGGCTTAACGGGGTGGACGTGGGATCAGCTGGCGGAATATTTGAAACTAAACTCGTTCGCTGTCCGTTTGTTATTTATAGAAGGTTTACATAGAATGCTGGCCGTTATTGAACAATCTTCTGATTTGTCTTTTTTACGCAAAATAGCTGACAACGTTAAAGTGACGACTTATTTGACCGATTCTTCTAGTAAGACCAAACTGCTTTTCGATCGTGGAATGTCAATTGAGGACATTGCGGCGGCTCGAAATTTGAAGTTGAGTACGATTGAAGATCATTTTGTCGAACTGTCGATTAATGATCCGCAATTTCCACTAACGCAGTTTGTTGCAGAGGCCGATGTAGAGGCTGTTGTTGCAAAAGTGGACGAACTGGAGACGCGTAGGCTTCGCTTATTGAAAGCTGAATTTGCATCGCTGTCTTATTTTCAACTTCGTCTCATTTTAGGTGCACGGACGGGGGGGGACAGCAGTTAAAAATATCTTATAAAAAGTTACGAGCGAACGTTTGTTTTCGTCTGTTGAAGGGTAAATAAACTAAAACCAGTTAATTCGTCTGTAAAGGAAGCGAGGTTTTAGTCAATGATTACGTCGATGAAAGTAATGTTAAAACCAAATAACAAGCAGCTTTCAAAACTATTTCAATTCGCGGGAACAAGTCGATTTGCTTACAACTGGGCATTAGGTCAACAGCAAGAAAATTATAAAAGTGGTGGGAAGTTCCTATCAGATAATCAGTTAAGAAAACGTTTCACACAGTTGAAAAAGGAAGACAATTATCACTGGTTGACCACCATCAGCAATAACGTACCAAAGCAAGCGATAAAAGATGCTTGCGGTGCCTACAAAAAATTCTTCAATGGGAAAGCGAAGCATCCAACATTCAAATCG
>NZ_JAWLIQ010000021.1:0-62374 GCF_033485175.1 Sporosarcina sp. YIM B06819
CATATACGATATCGTTTCATCAACATCACCTCCGTACAAATCCTTTACCCTTTGCACGGAAAAATAGGCATGCTATCAATAGACTTTTAACTATTTTCATAGTTTTTTATATGCAGTCCTAGTGCCCCTTTTTGACATTATAGTTGTAACCGTTTTCACAGATGTTACGAACATAATAAATTTCAACTTTACCTAAGATAACATCTTTCAAACACCAAGTAAACTTTACGGACAACTCCGAATTGCTTAGTGAATTCACAATAGACGACTAATAGTGATTCCTTTTAAAACGGCAAAAACACTCTTTTTTCCCCTCATCCCAGTCCCATTATTTTTTTATAAAATAATATATACATTCATAACGGCTAACATACTATCCCTTCTTGCATATATATAGTGTGAATGCTCGGAGGGATAAAAATGATAACAATAAGTTTATGCATGATTGTTAAAAATGAAGAAGAGGTCATCGGAAGATGCTTAGAGTCGGTTAGTGGGCTAGTCGATGAGATTGTTATTGTAGATACGGGATCCAATGACAGAACAAAAGAAATTGTAAAAAACTATACGGACCGTATTGTTGACTTTCAGTGGATTGATGATTTTGCAGCAGCACGCAATTTTTCATTTCAACAAGCTACGAAGGACTACATTCTTTGGTTGGATGCTGATGACATTTTTACAAAGGAAGATCAGCAGAAGTTCACATTGCTGAAACAGTCATTGTCGCCTTCAACCGATGCGGTTTCATTTAACTATCATTTAAGTTTTGACGATATGGGAAATGTAACTTCCCGCTTGAGACGATATCGCTTAGTTAAAAAAGAAAGCAATTTCCAATGGATTGGCGCAGTTCATGAGTTTCTTTCAGTATCTGGAAATCTAGTGGATAGTGATGTCGCCGTCACCCACCTCCCTTTAAGTCATGATCAGGAACGCAATCTTAGAATTTATCGTAAGTTAATCGAATCCGGAGAAACACTCTCCCCGCGAGATACATTCTATTACGCTAATGAATTGACGGATCATGGTCTTTTTGAAGAAGCTAGCAATTATTATAGAAAATTTCTAGATTCAAAATTAGGCTGGGTGGAGGATAATGTTCGGGCATGTTTGAAGCTTGCCGATTGCTATTATGAATTAAATGACAAAGACAGTGCTCTACTCGCAATTTTACAAACTCTTATTTATGATGTTCCGCGCCCCGAGACTTGTTGTCGACTTGGCTATTATTTTATGGAACAGGGCAAAAATGAAGCAGCTATTTACTGGTATCATCAAGCGTTGCTGTATGAAGAACAACAGCAGTTAAGTTTTCAAAACACTGCATTTTCGACTTGGCTACCCCATCTTCAATTATGTGTCCTCTATGATAGATTGAAACATTACGATAAAGCCTATCACCATAACGAGTTAGCCCGGAAGTATAAACCGATGGATGACAGAATAACGGGTAATAAGAAATATTTGGAAACAATTATTAAACTAGATTGATTACTGTTTCTGACGGACGCGGGATTGGTTGCACACTCGGCGCGTTTCGTTGCAAACTACGAAAACAAAACATCACATTCATGAATATTCAAATAAATAATTATATCATCATCCGCCTTTTTAATTGAAACGGGTAATTTTAGAATTGATTGATTTGATATAAGTATTTTGAAGACAAGTAGTTGATTGCCCCTCACTTCATACATCACCAGAATAGGATGTTACAGATAGGAGGTGAAAAAATGGAGTTTTATAGTTATGCAAGACATGGTTTTAATCACTGTAATGAACGTAAGAAATGCGAGGGTTGTTATAGCTGCAGTATTTGCTGCCAAAGTTGTCAAGGAGCCACTGGAGCGACTGGCGCACAAGGACCTCAAGGACTCCAGGGTATTCAAGGCGTTACTGGCGATACGGGACCTCAAGGAATCCAAGGCGTTACCGGCGATACAGGACCGCAAGGAATACAAGGTATTCAAGGAGTGACCGGTGATACGGGACCGCAAGGAATTCAGGGTATACAAGGAATCCAAGGCGTTACTGGCGATACGGGGCCTCAAGGGCTTCAGGGTATTCAAGGAATACAAGGCGTTACTGGTGATACGGGGCCTCAAGGGCTTCAGGGTATTCAAGGTATCCAAGGCGTAACCGGTGATACGGGGCCGCAAGGAATTCAGGGTATTCAAGGAATCCAAGGCGTTACTGGTGATACGGGACCGCAAGGAATTCAGGGTATTCAAGGAATCCAAGGCGTTACTGGCGATACGGGACCTCAAGGTATTCAGGGTATACAAGGAATTCAAGGCGTTACTGGTGATACGGGACCTCAAGGTATTCAGGGTATCCAAGGAATCCAAGGCGTTACTGGTGATACGGGACCTCAAGGGCTTCAGGGTATTCAAGGAATCCAAGGCGTTACTGGTGATACAGGATCGCAAGGACTTCAAGGTATACAAGGAATCCAAGGCGTTACTGGTGATACGGGACCTCAAGGGCTTCAGGGTATTCAAGGCGTTACTGGCGATACAGGACCTCAAGGAATTCAGGGTATACAAGGAATCCAAGGCGTTACCGGTGATACGGGACCGCAAGGAATTCAGGGTATACAAGGAATCCAAGGCGTTACTGGTGATACAGGACCGCAAGGACTTCAAGGAATTCAAGGGGTAACTGGTGATACGGGGCCTCAAGGGCTTCAAGGTATTCAAGGAATCCAAGGCGTTACTGGTGATACGGGACCGCAAGGAATTCAGGGTATACAAGGAATCCAAGGCGTTACTGGTGATACGGGACCTCAAGGGCTTCAGGGTATTCAAGGAATTCAAGGCGTTACTGGTGATACGGGACCGCAAGGAATTCAGGGTATACAAGGAATCCAAGGTGTTACCGGTGATACGGGGCCTCAAGGGCTTCAGGGTATTCAAGGCATCCAAGGCGTTACCGGTGATACGGGGCCGCAAGGAATTCAGGGTATTCAAGGCGTTACTGGTGATACAGGACCGCAAGGAATTCAAGGTATTCAAGGGATCCAAGGCGGTACTGGTGATACGGGGCCTCAAGGAATTCAGGGTATTCAAGGTGTTACTGGTGATACAGGACCGCAAGGAATTCAAGGTATTCAAGGAATCCAAGGCGTTACTGGCGATACGGGACCTCAAGGTATTCAGGGTATACAAGGAATTCAAGGGGTAACTGGTGATACGGGACCTCAAGGGCTTCAGGGTATTCAAGGAATCCAAGGTGTTACTGGTGATACAGGACCGCAAGGAATTCAGGGTATTCAAGGTGTTACTGGTGATACGGGACCGCAAGGAATTCAAGGTATTCAAGGCGTTACTGGTGATACGGGACCTCAAGGGCTTCAGGGTATTCAAGGAATACAAGGCGTTACTGGTGATACAGGACCTCAAGGAATTCCGGGTATTCAAGGCGTTACTGGCGATACAGGACCTCAAGGAATTCAGGGTATTCAAGGCGTTACTGGCGATACAGGACCTCAAGGAATTCAGGGAATTCAGGGTATCCAAGGAATTCAAGGGGTAACTGGTGATACGGGACCTCAAGGGCTTCAGGGTATTCAAGGCGTTACCGGTGATACGGGGCCGCAAGGACTTCAGGGTATTCAAGGCGTTACTGGTGATACGGGGCCTCAAGGGCTTCAGGGTATTCAAGGAATTCAAGGCGTTACTGGTGATACGGGACCTCAAGGAATTCAGGGTATTCAAGGAATCCAAGGCGTTACTGGTGATACGGGACCTCAAGGAATTCAGGGTATACAAGGAATTCAAGGCGTTACTGGAGCTACGGGACTTCAAGGGCTTCAGGGTATCCAAGGTATAACTGGAGCTACAGGAGCTACAGGAGCTCAAGGGCTTCAAGGCATTCAAGGTATTCGGGGAGCAACTGGTGTAACTGGAGCTACAGGGTCAACTGGAGCGAAAGGAGAAGATGGAGAGAAAGGTCAAACCGGGGCCCAGGGAATTCAAGGCATACCAGGCGCCAGTTCGATCATACCATTTGCATCAGGAACTACAGTCGTCACATTGAATACAATAGCCCTAGGATTAGTTGGCACCCCAGCTCTTGTAGGATTCGGGACTTCTATGGCAGGCGTCTCAATTGCCAGTGGTTCATTCACTCTACCGGCTCTTAGTAACTTTGGATTTATGGTCCCTCGAAATGGAACGTTGACAAATATATCTGCATTCTTCATCAGCACCGTAGGACTAAACCTTCCATTGTCTACACTAACAGTTCATGCAGAGGTCTATCGAGCAACCGGAAACAGTAATGTCTTTAACGCAACCGGAGTGACTGTCAGTCTAGCTTTCCCAAGTACCATCTCAATCGGTACCATAGTGACTAACACCGCAAGTTCTTCTCCATTCAATGTCAGTGCGGGCGACCGTTTACTGATGGTGTTTTCTGCAACTGCTAGCGGCGTGAATCTAGTAAAT
Organism: Sporosarcina sp. YIM B06819; assembly: GCF_033485175.1. NCBI lineage: Bacteria > Bacillati > Bacillota > Bacilli > Caryophanales > Caryophanaceae > Sporosarcina > Sporosarcina sp. YIM B06819. The sequence continues at coordinate 4,452 of NZ_JAWLIQ010000021.1, forward strand.
ACGTTAACAGGCGCAGCAAGTGCGGGACTAACCATCAATTAGGACAAACACATAAAAAGCCCCTTTCATCTCGATAAATGAAAGGGGCCCTCTATTATACTGATTGTTTCACTCGTTCTTCATACTTCGCAATATGCTCTTCATATTGGAATGTCAACGAGATTTCATCCCAACCGTTTAACAACATCTGTTTATAATATGGATCAATGTCAAACGAATACGTCTTACCATCCTGCCCTGTCACCGTCTGCTTTTCCAAATTAACCTCCACTGAATAAGGCTGCTGTTGACCATTCGCCAATAGCTCTTCTACTTCAGAAACAGTTAATTTAATAGGCAGCAAGCCGTTCTTCATACAGTTGTTGTGAAAAATATCCGCAAAACTCGGGGCGATGACGACATTGAATCCATAATCCAAAATGGACCATGGCGCATGTTCCCTAGAAGAACCGCAACCAAAGTTTTCATGAGCAACCAAAATTTTAGAGCCTTTGAATCGCTCATCGTTGAGGACGAAATCTTTCACTTCACTACCATCCTCATGAAAGCGCCAATGATAAAATACATACTTACCGAATCCAGTACGTTCAATCCGTTTCAGGAATTCTTTCGAGATTATCTGGTCTGTGTCAACATTTTTACGATCAAGTGGCGTCACGACACTGACGACTTTATTAATGGGTTCCATACTCTCATCTCCCTCCGTTATGCTTTTGTAGCTTGCAATTCTCTGACGTCAACGAAATGACCCGCAATTGCAGAAGCCGCAGCCATTGCTGGACTCATCAAATGTGTACGCGCACCGGCACCTTGACGCCCTTCGAAGTTACGATTTGATGTCGAAGCACAGCGTTCTCCAGTTGGTACAACATCATCATTCATTGCCAGACACATACTGCATCCCGACTCGCGCCACTCAAATCCAGCTTCCAGGAAAATAGCATCCAGCCCTTCCTCTTCCGCCTGTTTTTTAACAGTACGTGAACCAGGGACGACAATCGCAGTAACAGAGGAATGGACTTTCTTGCCTTCAATCACTTTGGCAGCAGCGCGCAAGTCACTTAATCTCGCATTTGTGCATGAGCCTATGAAAACATGTTGAATGTCAATCGAAGTCAAAGGTGCGCCTTCTTCAAGGCCCATATAAGCAAGTGCCTGTTTCAAAGCCTCTTTATCCGACTCAGATTCAAAATCCTTCGCATAAGGAACATGTGATGTAATACCCGATCCCATAGCAGGGTTCGTTCCCCATGTCACAAATGGCTCGATTTCATCCGCGTCAATTTCAACAACTGTGTCATACGTCGCGCCTTCGTCTGATGCAAGGGCTAGCCACGTTGCTGCCGCCTTATCGAATGCGTCACCTTCTGGTACATGCTTGCGACCTTTTAAGTAAGCGATCGTCGTTTCATCCGGGCTGATTAAACCAGCTTTTGCACCCGCTTCAATCGACATATTACAAATCGTCATCCGTTCCTCCATCGTCAGATTGCGGATGGCTTCGCCTGTATATTCAGCGATATGACCTGTTCCCATATCAATGCCAAACTTTGCGATAATCGCTAAAATAATATCTTTCGCTGTCACACCGAAACCAAGTTTGCCATTGACACGAATTTCCATCGTTTTCGGCTTAGTTTGCCACAACGTTTGCGTTGATAACACGTGCTCGACTTCACTCGTTCCAATACCAAATGCAATGGCTCCAAACGCTCCGTGTGTGGACGTGTGGCTATCTCCACAGACGATTGTTTTTCCAGGCTGTGTCAGTCCAAGTTCTGGCCCAATAATATGGACAATCCCTTGATCTGGATGATCCATATTGGCAAGCTCAACGCCGAATTCATCACAGTTGGATTGCAAGGTATTAATTTGCTTGCGGGCAATCGGATCTTTAATGGCATCCCTGTTACGCGTTGGCACGTTATGATCCATCGTTGCAAAGCACAAATCAGGTCGACGCACAGTCCGATTCGCTAATCTTAACCCCTCAAAAGCCTGTGGAGAAGTCACTTCATGCAATAAATGAAGGTCGATGTAGAGCAAATCCGGCTTCCCCTGTTCTTCATAGACGATATGCTGATCCCAAATCTTTTCAATAATATTTTTAGCCATGTGTGCTTCTCCTTTCTATAATCAATCACGCCTTGGCGTGATTGCGTCCGGATTTTTTTCGAGCTTGCTCGAAAAGTTTCCCTAGAAATCCGTGACATCCGCCGGAGGCTTTATCAGTGGGGAATTGAACTTCATTCCTCACTGATAAAATATCTAAGAGGGAAAACAGGTGTAATACCCTTCCCCTCTCCGATTCAATGTACTTATCAATTCCGCCTCTGCGGAACTAAATCAAACATATGAAAACATAATACTATTGGAAACGGATTGTGTATCTAATTCATCCACAACTTTGTCCGTCCATTCTTTTGTCGATAATACCCGTTGGCCCTCCGCCGCAAGATCCGCTGTGAAGAATCCATCCTCGAATACCGTATTGACCGCAGCTTCAATGGCTGCCGCCTCCGTTTTCAAGTCAAAGGAATACTTCAACATCATTGCTACCGACAAAATCGTTGCAGCGGGGTTAGCAATCCCTTGACCCGCAATTTCAGGCGCAGAGCCATGTACCGGCTCATACAGTCCGAAATTGTCACCATTAATACTGGCAGATGGCAGTACACCAAGTGAACCTGTAATAACAGATGCTTCATCACTCAAAATATCACCAAACATGTTTTCCGTAACGACAACATCGAATGTTGCTGGATTCGTAATCAATTTCATCGCACAAGAGTCAACCAATGCGTGCTCCACTTCGATATCTGGATACGCTTTTTTCTTCTCTTCCACTACTTCGCGCCATAGCTTGCTCGACTCCAGTACGTTCGCTTTATCAACTGACGTCACTTTACCTCGACGCAATCTAGCTAATTCAAAGGCTTTTTCCACGATACGTTCAATCTCTTCTCGTGTATAAACCAATGTATCCACAGCTGATTTCTCTGTCCGCCTGCTCGGTTGGCCAAAATAGATGCCGCCCGTTAATTCACGCACAATCATCATATTGACATCTCTAGCTACTTCTTCTTTTAGAGGAGAGGCATGGAGCAAAGATGGTACAGCTGCTACTGGACGAAGATTAGCAAATAGGTCAAAATGTTTTCGAATCGCAAGCAGCCCTTTTTCTGGCCGTAGCTCCGATGGATTTTGATCCCATTTTGGTCCACCTACTGCTCCAAGGAGGACAGCATCACTCTCTTCGCAAAGTTTAATTGTTTCAGCCGGAAGTGGATTGTTAAATTGGTCAATCGCATTGCCGCCGATTGCCCCGTATTCAATATGAAATGTATGATTAAAGCGTCTTCCAATCGTTTCTAGCACCTTCACTGCCGCTGCTGTCACTTCTGGACCGATTCCATCGCCTGGTAATACTGCTACTCTCTTTTCCATAGGAACTCTCCTCCTTGTTTTAATTTGATTCCGTCACAACAGCTGCTCTCACTGGCGACGCTGTTTTCATCAAATGTCTGTTAATAGCATTCAAATAAGCTTTCGCAGATGCCTCCAACACGTCCTGGGCAACATCGCGGCCAATCGATACTTCGCCGTCAATGCTTAAATTGACAACCGCTTCCCCAAGTGCATCGCGCCCTTTTCCAATAGAAGTTACGCGATAATCGAGAATATGGACTTCCCCTGTGACAAGCTGTTCCAATGTATTGAAAATGGCTTCCACCGACCCTGCACCCGTCGCGGCGACAGTGATTACTTCACCACTTGGTTCAACTGCTGATACAGTCGCCGTTGGAATATTAGCCGTGCCGTATTGCACTTGGACATTCTTCAATTCATAGACAGGTGTATCTTTATATTTAATTTGCTGATCTGTGAATAAAACGAACAGATCATCTTCAGTAATTTCTTTTTTACGGTCTGCCAGTTTTTTAAACTCTGCAAACGCTTGATTTAATTTCTCATCATTTAATTCAAAGCCCATTGTAATGGCGCGGTCTTTGAAGGCATGGCGCCCAGAGTGCTTACCGAGTGCCAGTGGCTCTGTTTTATCACCGATTAATTCTGGTGTAATAATTTCATACGTTTGACGATTTTTTAGGTAACCATCTTGGTGAATTCCTGATTCATGTGCAAAAGCATTTTTCCCGACGATTGCTTTGTTCGGTTGGATCACAACACCCGTCAATTGGCTAACGAGCTGACTTGTGCGTTTAATTTCCTGTAAATTGATGCCTGTTTCAAAACCATAAAAATCTTTGCGGATATGTAGTGCAACTGCAATTTCTTCGAGTGCTGCGTTACCCGCTCGCTCACCGATACCATTGATGGTTCCTTCAACCTGTTCTGCACCGTTTTCAATCGCAGCAATCGAATTGGCAACGGCCATTCCTAGGTCATTATGGCAATGTGCCGATAGCTTAACCTTGTCGATTCCTGTCACATTTTCTTTCAAAAATTTGAATAGGGCACCGTATTCCTTAGGCGTGGCATAGCCGACTGTATCGGGAATATTAATAACTGTTGCGCCCGCTACAATGACTTGATTGATAATACGGACGAGGAATTCCCAGTCTGAGCGGAATGCATCTTCTGCCGACCATTGCACTGTCGGGAAAAATTTACGTGCATATTTCACAGCTTCTACTGCAATATCCACTACTTGATCAGGCGTTTTTTGCAGCTTGTATTCCATATGAATGGGTGATGTTGCTAAAAAGACGTGTAGATGAGGTTGTTCCGCACCACGAAGTGCTTCCCACGACGTTTCAATATCGCTTTTCATCGCCCGAGCAAGACCTGTCACTGTCGAATTCTTTACCGTATTCGCAATGCGTTGAACCGCTTCAAAATCACCCGGGGATGAAGCAGGAAACCCTGCTTCAATAATCGTTGCCCCGAATCGTTCAAGCTGTTTTGCAATTTCTAACTTCTCAGCCGTATTTAGATTAATGCCGGCTGATTGTTCACCGTCCCGAAGTGTTGTATCAAATATGTCAATTCGTCGCACTACCCACCACTTCTTCCTCTTTTGATTTTGCACCTTCATTCACAAACGGCATCATCGCACGAAGTTTTTGACCGACTTCTTCAATTTGGTGTTTCGCTTCTTCTTGTTCAATGCGATTGAAGTTTGGACGACCATTTTCGTTTTCCGCAATCCATTCTGTTGCAAATTTACCTGATTGAATGTCTGTCAAAATATCTTTCATGCGTGCTTTTGTATCTGCATCGACAACGCGTGGGCCTGATACGAAGTCGCCCCACTCAGCTGTATCCGAGATTGAGTAGCGCATGCCTGCCATTCCGCCTTCATACATCAAGTCAACGATCAGTTTTGTTTCGTGCAATGTTTCAAAATAAGCAAGTTCTGGTTGGTATCCTGCTTCTACAAGCGTTTCAAATCCTGCTTTCACGAGTGATGTTAAGCCACCACAAAGGACTGCTTGCTCACCGAATAGATCCGTAACTGTTTCTTCTTCAAATGTTGTTTCAAGAACACCACCGCGCGCAGAACCAATCCCTTTTGCGTATGCAAGTGCAACGTCTTTCGCATTACCAGATACGTCTTGATAAATTGCGAACAATGCAGGTACACCTGCGCCAGCTTCAAATGTTCTACGAACGAGATGTCCTGGTCCTTTTGGTGCTACTAGGAATACATCAACATCCGCTGGTGGTTTAATTTGACCGAAGTGAACGTTGAAACCGTGTGCGAATACAAGTGATTTCCCTGCTGAAAGAGCTGGAAGAATTTCTTCTTCATAGACTTGTTTTTGTCTTTCATCTGGCAATAGAATCATGATAAAGTCCGCTTGTTCTGAAGCTTCTTTGACAGTTGTTACTTGCAATCCATCTTGTTTCGCTTGGTCGAAAGATTTACCTGGACGTACGCCAACAACTACATTAAATCCTGAATCTTGCAAGTTGCGAGCATGTGCATGACCTTGTGAACCGTAGCCGATAATTGCAATTTTCTTATCTTGTAGAACTGCCTCGTTGATATCTTGGTTATAATACATTTTTGTCATAATAATTTCCTCCTAGTGGGTTGTTTGTTTTTTATTTTTATATGGTGTTGCAATGAATCACTTTTATCTGTGCCAGATAAAGCCTCCGGCGGATGTCACGGATTTTTAGGGGTGCTTAGAAGGCAGTCTAAATGCGCGACGTCCTGTCGCAACGACTGCATGACCTACTTCCTGTAGGCCCCAAGCTCGAAAAAAATCCGGACGCAATTACGCCAAGGCGTAATTGATTATTTGTAATTGATTATTGTTTCAAAATAGAAAGCTGTGGCGATTGGATTTTTTGCATATCGCGCGTCATCGCTGTTGCACCTGTTCGCGTCAATTCCTTGATGCCGTATGGTTTCAGCAGTTCAATGAACGCTTCAATTTTCTCCGGATGACCGACAACTTGGTAGGTAACAACACTCTTACTTGAATCCAAAATTCTCGCCCGGAATGGCTCGATGATGCTGTTCATTTCACTTCTAACATGTGGCGGTGAAATGACTTTCACGAGCGCTAGCTCCCGCATCACAATGGAGTTATCCGTAATGTCATTGACCTTGAGCACATCAATCTGTTTGGACAGCTGTTTGACGAGCTGCTCGATTTTCTGCTCATCTTCCACATGGACGATGAATGTCATTTTCGACATGCCAGGCTGTTCGGTGTGACCGACAGTAATACTTTCAATATTGAACTGTCTTTTCATCAGTAGACCCGTCACCCGATTCAATACACCACTTTGATTGATCACCGTTACTGTAATGACTCTTCTCATTTCCGGCTCACTCCAATCATTTCATGTACGCCTTTACCTGGCGCCACCATCGGATAGACGTTTTCCAACTGCTTCACGCGACAATCAATAAGAACCGGTTCATCCGATAATAGTGCTTCTTGGAACACTGTTTCAGCTTCTTCCAAAGTTTCAATGCGGTATCCTTTGATGTCATACGCTTCTGCCAGTTTGACAAAATCCGGTTGTACAGGAATCAATGATTGTGAGAAGCGTTCTTCATAGAACGTTTCCTGCCATTGACGAACCATACCGAGCGCTTGATTGTTCAAAATAACGACTTTGACAGGAATACGAAGTTCTTGTAGTAAAGACAATTCCTGTGCAGTCATTTGGAAGCCTGCATCGCCAACAATGGCTACGACTCGTTTGTCTGGTTTTGCCAGTTGAGCGCCAATTGCTGCTGGGAAGCCGAATCCCATTGTTCCAAGCCCTCCGGAAGTGACCCAGTGATCTGGATTGTTGAGCGGGTAATATTGCGCCGCCCACATCTGATGCTGCCCAACGTCTGTCGTTACAATGGCATCACCATTCGTTACTCGATGGATAATCTCAACTGCTTGTTGCGGAAGTACCGCCTCATCATCCGTGTTATACCATAAAGGATACTCGTTTTGAGATTCTTCCAAGTATGTCATCCACTCTTCTGTTTCCGTCAGCGTAATTTCTTGCTGTAACAATGCTTGCAGTGCTTCTTTAGCATCTGCCACAATCGGAATGTCTGTTGGTACATTTTTGCCGATTTCAGCTGGATCGATGTCGATATGAATGACTTTGGCATTTGGCGCGAATTTCTCTAGATTGCCCGTTAGCCTGTCATCAAATCGTGCACCAATATTGATGAGAACATCACATTGATAAAGAGCCATATTGGCAGTAACCGTTCCGTGCATGCCTGCCATTCCAAGGAACATGTTGTGAGCACCGTGGATACTACCTAATCCAAGAAGTGTATTCGTTACTGGGATTTGATGTTTTTCCACAAACTCTTTCAATTCGTCCATTGCCTGTGCATGAAGAATACCTGCGCCTGCAAGGATAAGCGGTTTTTTCGCTTGAGAAATCGCTTGTGCTGCTTTTTGTATTTGTAAAAAATTCGGCGTCGTCGTCGGCTGATAACCTGGTAAATTAACCGGCGCATTCATGTCATCCGTCGATAAAAACAAGCTCGTTGCAATATTTTTCGGGATATCCACAAGAACTGGACCTCTTCGTCCTGTTGAAGCAATATGGAATGCTTCTTTGATAATTCTTGGTAAATCCGACACGTCATTCACCTGGTAATTATGCTTTGTGATGGGTTGTGTAATACCAATAATATCCGCTTCCTGGAAAGCATCCGTTCCAATAACTGATGTCGCAACTTGGCCTGTGAAAACAACAAGTGGTAGTGAATCCATCATGGCATCCGTAATGCCTGTCACTAAGTTTGTTGCTCCAGGACCGGATGTGGCAATGACAACACCAGGTTTTCCAGAAACACGTGCATACCCTTCAGCCGCATGAATCGCACCTTGTTCGTGGCGGGCAAGTACATGGGAAATTGGGTTTTGATACAAAGCATCATAAATCGGTAAAACAGCCCCTCCAGGATAACCGAAGACAACTTCGACACCTTGGTCCTTCAATGCTTGAATAAGAACAGCTGACCCATCTTTCGGTTGGCTTGTTTGTTGTTCTGTCACAGTCTCTAGGGCCATTTCGTTGGTTACTTGCTTCGCTTGAACGCCTGCATTCATCTACAAACTCCTCCTTACTGTTTTATGGTTATGAATAATCAATCAATTCTTCTTGTAATCAATTATGCCTTGGCATAATTGCGTCCAGATTTTGAATCGAGCTTGAGGCCTACAGGATGTAGGTCATGCAACCATTGCCGCAGGACGCGGCGAACTTAGGTTGCCTTCCTTTATATTCATCCAGCAGGAACTTTCTGCTGGGTGAATATAAAAAAGTCTTTTCACCCACGCAAAGAAATAGTCTTCTTTACATAGGGATGAAAAAACTTTTCATGGTACCACCCTTGTTCGTAGCAAATTCGCTACCTTATGAATAGACGAGTCTATTCGTTGCTAACGAGCACAGATTTCTCTACGCCCGAGATTGCCTATTGTTACACGAGTTTCAGCAATCCACTCCGAGGGGATGTCGCAGTTGGTTGTATTACCGGCTTCCAGCACGACCGGCTCTCTGTGAATACGAAGTTCCAACTACTTTTACCTCATCAACGAGTTGTTATATTCAATTTGATCATTGCGTCGGAGGATAACTTAATTTGACAGAATTAAGTTAAATTTTCATAACGCCGCCAGTACTTGCAGAAGTCACAAGTGCTGAATATCTAGCTAACCAGCCTTTTTTAATCTTCGGTTCGAACGGTTGTAATTTCGATTGACGCTCTGCTAACACTTCATCAGTAACTTCAAGCTCAATTGTTCTATTTATCAAATCAATAGCGATAATATCGCCATTTTCAACAAGTGCAATTGGTCCGCCATCAGCAGCTTCTGGAGAGATATGTCCGATTGAAATACCTCGGGAAGCCCCTGAGAAACGTCCGTCAGTAATGAGGGCTACCTTCGTGCCTAAACCACGTCCTTGAATCGCGGATGTCGGCGCAAGCATTTCCGGCATTCCTGGTCCACCTTTTGGTCCTTCGTAACGAATCACAACGACATGGCCTTCGCGTACAGTACCATTATCGATATTCTCTTGTGCATCATCTTGCGATTCAAAGACGATTGCTTCACCACGGAATTCTTTAATCGATGGATCGACAGCTCCCACTTTAATAACTCCACCGTCCGGCGCAATGTTACCGAATAATACGGATAAGCCGCCGACCGGACTATGTGGATTATCTTTTGTACGAATGACTTTGTCATTGAGAATCGGATAATCTGCGACATCTTCAGCAATCGTTTGGCCGGTTACGGTAATACGATTGGGGTGAATGGCACCTGGTATTTTTGTCAATTCATTAATAATTGAACTGACGCCGCCCGCTTTAAAAATATCATCCATTGACACGTCTGAAGCTGGCATAATTTTCGCTAAATAAGGAACGCGCTCTGCCACCACATTAATATCATGAACGTTATAATCAATTTCTGCTTCATGTGCAAGGGCTAACGTGTGCAATACTGTATTAGTTGAACCACCCATTGCCATATCTAAAGCAAACGCATCGTCAATCGCTTCTTTTGTCACGATGTCACGAGGTTTTACATCGTCTTTTATCATACGAATTAAATGCTTTGCAGCTTCTTTAATCAATCTATGTCGTTCATCTGAAGTGGCTACGATTGTACCGTTACCAGGCAACGCCAGACCGACCATTTCCATCAAACAGTTCATGGAGTTTGCGGTGAACATTCCTGAACAAGAGCCACATGTTGGACAAGCGTTGTTTTCAATGTCTAGCAATTCTTCAGCTGACATTTTGCCTGCCTTATAGGCGCCAACTCCTTCAAATACTGAAGTGAGTGACAGTGGCTTACCTTCTGCAGATACGCCCGCTTCCATTGGACCACCTGAAACAAATATGGAAGGTACATTCGTACGAACCGCTGCCATTAACATACCGGGTGTAATTTTGTCACAGTTCGGTATGTAGAACACGCCGTCAAACCAGTGCGCGTTAATAACAGTTTCTGCCGAATCGGCAATGAGTTCACGGCTTGGCAATGAATAGCGCATGCCGATATGTCCCATCGCAATTCCATCGTCAACACCAATGGTATTGAACTCGAACGGTACTCCACCAGCTTCCCAAATCGCTTCTTTAACGATTTCCGCAAATTTGTTCAAGTGTTTATGCCCCGGAATAATATCAATATATGAGTTACATACGCCGATGAACGGCTTTTCTAAATCTCTTGTTTTAATGCCAGTCGCGTAAAGCAAACTTCTGTGAGGTGCGCGATCCACACCTTTTTTGATCATGTCACTTCTCATAGCACTCTCTCCTAATCAAATCACTCACACAATAAGGAAGAATGTAGTTCAATTCTTCATTGCTCGCTTATTTTGTCATCTTGCACGTTTACGTTTTGCAGTTTGTGATTTGAATCACGAACTAATATTGGATTGATGTCATCATATCTTGGATTTCTACTAGAGTCAACTGTCTTTTTTAAATAATTAGCCAATTACAAATAGTCCATTTTAATGAATCCGCTTACAAATCGCAATGTAGCGCGATATATTGCATACACAAAATTTATTTACAAATTTAAATTTTTTTTTGTGAGTCTATTTTTCTACACGCACGGGTTGTGCTACGCACCACCCTTTGCGCGCAGGGCGCGCAAAAAAAAAGACACCATCTCGATAATTGAAATGGTGTCTACCTATTTAACTTCATATGCCTACAGGAACAATATACATCCCCGCTTGCTCATCTGTTTTCACAACAACATTGACGCCGTAAATCTCTTTAACCGTTTGCGTGGTAATCACTTTGCTTGGCGCACCTTTGACAACGATTTCGCCGTTTTTCATCGCAATGATTGTATCGCTATAACGAATTGCTTGGTTAATGTCGTGCAATACCATAACAATCGACATGCCATGCGTGCGATTTAAGCTCTTGATTAATTCCAATAGCTCAAATTGATAATAGATATCAAGATAAGTCGTTGGTTCATCCAAAAATAAATACGGTGTTTTTTGCGCTAACGCCATTGCAATCCACACACGTTGCATTTGTCCGCCCGACAATTCGTCGATCGGTACTTTTCTTTTATCCAGTAAATTCGTGCATGCAAGTGCCCACTCTACGGCCTGCTCATCTTCATCAGTTGTTGAAGAAAATAGGTTTTTATAGGGGATTCTTCCATAGCCCGTCAGCTTTTCAACGGTCATGTCTGAAGGCGCGTTATTTTGCTGATGCACGACAGCTAATTTCTTCGCCAGTTCCTTCGGTTTGAAATCAGTAAGTGCTTTGCCATCTAATAAAACATGTCCACTTTGCGCAACATTATTATTCGACATCACGCTGAGCAACGTCGATTTCCCACAGCCGTTTGGTCCAATAATCGTTGTGATTTTCCCACTTTCAATCGTACTCGTGACACCATGCAGCGTATTGACTTTTTTATCGTACGAAAAAGTAATATCCTTAATGTCCATAAATACGATCACTCTTTCTCAGTAAGAATATGAGGAAAGGTCCTCCGATGACAGCCATGATAATAGAAGCAGGTAGTTCATTCGGCGCGATAATCGTTCTGCCCAGCGTGTCTGCAGTTAAAATCAGCAACGCCCCCGCCAATGCCGAAAATGGAATGAGGACTTTATGATCCGTACCGACTAGCGAACGTCCAATATGCGGGATCAGTAAGCCAACAAATGCAAATAACCCGGCAACGGATGTTGCAACAGATGCCAGCAACACTGCAATTAGCGAAATGGCAAAGCGTGCCAAATTGACATTGACGCCTAAATTTTTCGCTGTTCGATCTTCCAACGCTAAATAATTACACCATGCATACACACCAAACGACAACAGAAGTCCAATCGTGCCATATAAAACAATGACATCGACATCACTCCACTTTTTCATCGTTAACGTCGAAGTCATCGTCTGGCTCATTGATTGCGTTAATGCGCTGCCACTGAACCCGAGTCCTTGACTCAGCCCCGTGAACAAGGCATTAACCGCAATCCCGATTAAAATCATACGCAGTGGGTCGAGTCCCGATTTCCAGGATAATGAGTAGACAAGGAAAAACGCCAATGCCCCGCCTAAAAATGCAAATAAAGGCACAAAGAAATACAGCGTTGGGAATAAAGCCACAAACACTATCGACATAAACCCTGCACCCGCAGAAACACCGATAATTCCTGGATCTGCCAAAGGATTACGCATAACAGCTTGCAGTAGCACCCCCGCCACCGATAATGTTGCACCCGCAAACAAAGCAATGATAATGCGCGGTAATCGCAAATCTTTAATGATTGCTACGTTATCATTCGTTCCTGTGAAGAGCCCTTGAATTAATTCAAACGGCGTAACTTTTATGCTACCCGTAATGGCTGATTGAATAATAACAACTACAAGTAGTACAATCACGCTGACAAAACTAAGCATTTTTTTATTTTTTGCAAACATCCTATTCCCTACCTTTTACTTATGGATACAACATTTTCTGCAATTCATCCAACGCTTCCACAGCCGCTAGATTACCTGTTGTTCCAAATAGAAGTTCGTCTAAATCATAGACGCGATCATTTTTCACGGCTTCAAAATGCTTCCACACATCGTTTGTTCGGAATTCATCATCAAACATTTTCACAACTTCATCAGGCATGCCATGTGCTGCCCTTAAAATGATATCTGGTTTAGCTTGCTGTAAATATTCTGTATTGGATGATAAAAACTCGACATCTTCCCCAGTGATGACATTTTTCCCACCACTGCGCTTCACAAGGTCACCGATATAAGAATGCTCGGTTGCAACAAGATAACTGCCTGGTATCCCCATCAAAATTAGAACGGACGGTTGCTCTTTTCCTTCCACCGTCTGTTCAATCTCCACTACTTTTTCTTCAAATTGATCAACAATCGCTTGTGCTTGCGCCTGTCGATCGTATTTTTCACCTAACTTCAAAATTTCACTGTGCATTGCGTCGATACTTTCCAAATCGACATAAGTCATATCGATATTACGCTCATCAAACATCTCTTGCAAATCGTATTGTAATGTTGTGACGGATAGTATTTCCGTTGGTTTCAACGATAACAGCATTTCCATATCAGGGCTCATCGGATTGCCCACTTCTTTTGCGCCTTCATAGCGCTTCGGTAAATCTTTGTAGCTGGATGGTATGCCGACTAAATCGAGTTCAAGTGCATCCATAATTTCCGTCAAAGCGACTGTCGTCGCGACAATCCGATCTTCCGTTGGATCAATTACTTCAGCCTCATCTTGTGATGAACAACCCGCCATTATGACGACTATCAACAGGCACAACATATAGTTAAATTTCCGCATTTTTTAGGACAACTCCTTAAAGAAGGGTCTTGATGTCGAATCAAGGCCCTCGTTAGTTATGATTTTCGTTTTCTAGTGAATAGTAATACCCCGCCGGCAAGAACAATTGCAACAATAATAAAGATCCATATTGGACTAGATTTCGATGTTGAATCTGCCTCAACTTCTTCAACCGCCTGTTCTTCTATCACTTCAGGCTCTTCTTCAATTTCTATATCTTCCTCTTTGGCATCATCTTCATTTGCTGTTGCTTCAGAATCTTCTTTAATGGTTGAAGCTTCGGCATCTACAGGTTCAGTTTGTTCGACTGTTTCAGTTGGTGCTTGCCCTTTTTCCACGGCAGCTACTTCTGTTTTCTGACTAACTGCTTCATCTTTAGCTGATGCCGGTTTTTCTTCTACTTTGGGCGTTACTTCTTGTTTCTTCTCATCTTTCGTAGATGGTTTTTGCATTGGTGTAGAGGTCGCTTTTTCTGTTTCGGCAGGTTTAGTTGTTGGAGTAGGTGCCGGTTTTTCAACAACCGGTGCTAAAGGAATATTCGTGCTGTTAAATTTGAAGCGAATATCGTATTTATTGTCATAAGTAAATCCGGGAATCCCCGTAACAATGATATGAATTTTAGCACTGACCAATTGATCGAGGTCTTTCACTTCAAACTTCACAACGCGCTTGTCATTAGCCTCGTCTTCACTTACCACTTGTACCTCAGTGCCGTTCACTTTAAAATACTGCCACCATGAGCTGTTATTCAACGTCATGATTACATGCATATTACCATTTTGGACAATCAATTTTGCTGGATTAACAACATATTCTGCAGTTGCAGAAGGTTCACTACCTGTGTCTTTTAACACACTAAACGGCACTGTGTACTCGCCGTCGGCATAAGGTGAAGCTGCCTGTGGGGCTACTGCAGGGACTATTAGCATGAATAGCATAGCTACTATAATAATAACATTCTTCTTCAAATCAAAATCTCTCCTCTAATAAGGAATATATTCATGGGCAATCGCTACAACGCCGGCGTCACTACGTATAGTGACGCCGGCATTGGGATTACTATTATTGTCGATTAAAGCGTTGAGGTCACAGGACCAACTGCCTTAATTTCCGCAAAGAACGCAGAAATTAAGGCAAATCGAACACTTCGCTGTTCGATTAATTATTGAATTTTTTCTAATAGGAAATAAACCATTTTAACAGCATGCGCACGTGTTGCGTTTGCTTTTGGTTCAAATACCTTTTGACCTTTTACTTCTTTACCGCTGATGATGCCAAGACCTGCTGCCAAGTCAATTGATTTTTGCGCATCAGCAGTGATATTTTTTGTATCTGCAAATGAAACTTTGTTTGTTACGCCCTCTAATGCAGTTGCTTTTTTGAAGTCAATTGCACGGATAATCATTGTTGCCATTTGTTGACGTGTAATTTTTTCGTTCGGATTAAACTTGCCTTTATTTCCTTTAATAATACCTGCACGGCTTGCTGCTTCAATATCAGCTACAATTCCGTCCATCGCTCGTGTTACGTCAGAAAATGTTCCTTGGAAATCTTGTTTCGGAAGTTCCAGTGCACGGGACAGCATCACTGCAAATTGTGCTCTTGTAATATCGTCGTTCGCAGCAAAAGTTGTAGCTGTTTTCCCTTTAACGATTTGTTTAGCTGCAAGTGCTTCAATATACGGTTTTGCCCATGACTTTTCAATGTCTGTAAATGTAATAACCTCTTCAGTTGCTACCGCCTTGATGCTAGCTTTATCAAATGCAAGACGAACTGTGTAGTTACCCGTGTGATTTGCTGCTGCTACGAATACTGTTACTTTTGCATTCATGATCGCAGATAGGTCTGCTACTTCAAACTCAACTACGCGTGTGTTTGCTTTTTCGTCTGTGTGTACAACTGTCGCATCGACGAATTTACCATCTTGTTCAACTTGGAATGCTGTAATTTGTTCGTTGTTTGTTAAAGTAAGTGCTACAAGGTTTTTACCATCTTTTACTGCAAGCACTGCTGGTGTTTTGATATATCTTGTCATAGAAGATTCTTTATCTTCCTTTTCATGCAAAGCTTTAAAGTCGATTGTAAATGCGCCGTCTTTTGCTACTTCTGGCGTTTCTTCAACTTCTTCTTTTACTACTGCTTTGATGCTTGTTGGATCAAAAGCAAGGCGCACTACATGGTTACCTGTATAGTTTTGCGCTGGCACAGATACGGTTACTTTTGAATTCATAATCGCAGTAAGGTTTGCCACTTCAAATGACACAACGCGTGTGTTCGCTTTTTCGTCTGTGCTCTCAACTGTTGCGTCTACAAATTTACCATCTTGCTCTACTTGGAATGCAGTAATTTGTTTATTGTTTGTTAATGTTAGCGCAACAAGGTTTTTACCATCTTTCACTGTAAGAGCCGCCGCTGCATCGATATATCTTGCCATTGAAGAGTCTTTGTCTTCTTTTTCATGCAAAGCTTTAAAGTCGATTGTGTATACACCATCTTTTACTGCCCCTGGCTTCACTTCTGGTTTTACCTCAGGTTTTACTTCTGGTGTTGTAGGTATTTTGCTACCATCAAATTTTAAACGGAGGTCATAACTATGATCATACTGACCGATTCCTGGAATACCCGTTACAATAATATGTGCTTTGACATTCAATACTTTTGTAACATCCCGAACTTCAAATTTAACAAGTCTAGTATCCGCTTTCGTATTTTCACTCACGACTACTGCATCTACAAAGTTAGCTTCTTTGAATGTACCTGGTTGTGTTGCCTGAACTTTTAGCGACTGCCAAAACTTTGCTTGCTCTAGTGTCACGTATGCAAATGTCTTGCCGTCTTCAATAACAATCTTAGCTGGACTTTTTACAAAGTCGCCCGCAGTAGACTTGTCATCGCTATCTGCTTTCAATACGTCAAATGCTACCTCAACTTCTTGTTTCGTTACTTTTGCTGCTTGAGATGGAAGTGCTGGGAATACTGAAAATACTACAAGTAGTGCTGATAATAACATCATAATTTGCTTCTTCATTTGATTACTCCTTTATTAGTGCATTATTTTTTGGATGAACTAAATTTACGTATAGTGATAATAATAGCTACGGCAAGTGCTGCCATAAGTGCATATATCCATGCCTTACTTTCCGTTCCCTCATCAACGATTGATGGAACAACAACAGCAGGTGCGTCTGTTTCCTGCATCGTCTCCAAGTCAAAATCCAAACGAACGGTATATTTATGGTCATACGCTGGCACCATATCTTCGATCACGACATGCATTTGCATCCGTACAGGCTGTGAAATATCACCATCCACCTTAAACGCAATGACCCGTTGATCATTTTCGGCATCTTCACTCACAACATCCACGTCGACAAATGACTCTCCATTGGCAGCTGCGAGAATTTTAACCCATTTACTACGGTTCACGGTGAATTGTATATACTGATCACCGTTATCGACAGTAAGTGTCGCTGGTTTCTCGAAATAATCATTGGCAATGGATACAGAATCATTGTCAGCTTGTAGCATCTCGTACTCAACAACATATGTACCGTTTGAAAAATCAGCGGCAACAGCTTCTGGTAGTTGAATAACAACTAACAAACACCCTAGTACAGCCGCGACAAATGACAACGCAACCATTTTCTTCACAAACGATACCTTTTTACTTCCAACGAACTTTGCAGTAGGCAAACTTCCCTCTCACTCCCTTCCTAATAAGGTTTTTTTCCACACTCAACCTATATATATTGAGAATGATTATCAGTGAATAACTCTTCCTAATAATAACTGATAGAATACTAATGTCAACGAGTCCTTAGACCTTTCACAAACTGTTCACATTGTTTATTTGATTTCATCAGATAAAGTCTCCGGCGGATGTCACGGATTTTTAGGGGAGTTAAGAAGGCAATCTAAGTGCGCTACGCCCTAAAAACATCGGTTCCACTCACTACATCCAGCATTACCCACCTTACAATTGAGATGGGAGAAGATTCACTTTCAATCAAACAAAATATCACTGGTGTATACAGCAACTTTAACGCTATAAAAGAAATTACAGTTCCTGCTGATATCATCAGAAATACCATTAGCATAGATGACTACTTTAATTCATTAATAGAGCTAGAAGCAACGAAATTAGGATAGTAAAAAGCGGAACAAGCTCGTTAGGAGCCTTGTTCCGCTTTTTGGTGTAGATTATTATGGTTTTGTAACAGCTACTTTAACGCCTGCTTTTTGAGTGTTTTTAGCTGAAGTTTTGTCTGTAATTAATGTCGATACTTTTGTTTCAATTGTCATTTCTTTTGTTAAGTCTAGTACAGTTGCACCATTAACAATGTTGTCGACAATTGTAAGTCTCACTTTTGTCGGGACACCAGATACTTCTTTAGCTTCCCACGCTGCATCTTTTAAAATAACAGCCGTTGTTCCTTGCATGATTGTGAAATCAGCGCCTGCATTGCCAACAGCTAATTGAACGGCTTCATTATAAGTCAATTCAATTGTTTTATTGTCAATAGCTTTTGCACCGACAAGTACTGGAGCCATGTTGTCTGCAACAGTTACTGTACCTGTATATGTGTTCAATGCTTTACCAGTTGTAGATTGGATGTTAGCAACTGTAAAGATCACTGCTTGATCATCTTTGTCCACAGATTCTGCTGGTAAAGTGATCGTTGCTACTTTTTGTGTAGCATCTAATGTAATCGTTGTTCCAGCCGCTAATGGTTTACCTGCCAATGTATAGTTAGCTAGGTCTGTTGCAGAGTTTGCAACTGCTCCACCTTTAACTGCTTCAGGGAATGTAACAGTGATCGCATTGTTTGTTGCTTCGGCTGAAGTAACAGAGAATGTAGTTTCTGTTTCTACTTGACCAAAGTCAATTGTATAGTTGAATGCATTTGATTTGTTAGCAGTTTCTGCTTGGTCAGATACTAATTCTTTTGCAAATGAGAATGTGAATTTGCCAGATACTTTAGCAGGTTTCTTCGCTTCATAAACTACTTTTGTAGCTCCAACTGTTACTGGTTTAGCCGTTAATCCACCTAAGAAAGCATTCGCTCCCGTGTTTGGAACAGCAACACCATTTTCATTGACAATCGTTGGTAAAGTAAGTGGCGTAACAGCTAGACCTTCGCTAAAGTTCACTTCAACTGCCGTCACTTTACCGTCGTTATCTTTCATAACTTTATAGCCTGTTGCTACTGGCTTCACAGTGTCTTTTGTAAGCGTAACATTTTGTGTAGTCGCAGCAATTTTGTTGCCTAATTTATCTTTAATAGCATCTGACAATACAACCGTGAACGTACGGCTAGCTTTATCGGCAAAAATCGCTGTTTTAGTTACTGGAATTAGGAACTGTGTATCGTTTACAGCTGTTACTGTGCCTGTTGATACAGCATTCAATGCTTCATCTTTTACTGCGCCATTTTTCAATGCTTCGATAACAGAAGCTTTGTCCATTGATTTATTGAAAGTAACAAGGATTCCTTTTTCACCTTGTGCAGCAAGTGTAGCTGCTGGTACAGTTGCATCAACGTTCACTGTGAAGTTTGCTGAAGTTGAAACTGTTTTGTTTCCAGCTAAATCTTCGATGTTAATAAGTTCAACAACGTGCGTTTTTCCAGTTTCAAGCGAAAGTCCATCAACTGTCATTGTAGTTTTATCGCTACCTGTGAAGTTTGCTGTTACATAAGTACCATTAACTTTTACAAGTCCAGTACCTTTAATTGGTTCTGAAACGTTGATAGTCAAACTTGTTGCAATTTTGCCATTTGTAGTCGACTCAACACTTGCAATCACTGGAGCTACTACATCTTTGTAAGTCATCATTGAAATATATTTATCTGTTTTTACTTTCGCATCTGCTTTTGTTTTAATTGGATCAACATTCACAGTTGCTTTGACAACGTCAATTTGCTCACTAGCAGTCGCTGTAAGAACCTTGCCATCTGCTGATAAAGATTGCTTGGTGAATGTTACACCTTGGATTGTTAATTTCCCAGCAATATCATTTACATCTACTGCAACGCTGAATTTCACTTCAACCTGTGTAGCATTCAATGCATTTACTTCAGTAACAAAGCGATCGTCTGCTGCAAAATCAAATGTCATAGCAATTGTTTTTTCAACTTTCGCTTCACCTTTAGTAAGTGTAACAACGTAGTCTCCTGCTGTTTTTCCAGCAACTACTGTTGCAACTACATCTTTTTCAGTAACAAGTGATGTCACATACGCTTGAACTGCTGCAAGTTTGTTTGCATCCGTTGCAAATTCTCCGCGTGAAACTGTTACAGCTCCAGCTACTACTTGTTTAGCAGCCGCATCTACTGCTACTTTATCCGCATTTGGTGCTTTTACAGCAGAGTAGTCTGTGTTCATTGATTTATGAAGGAACGTTGCGAACTGGCCGCGAGTTGTCGTATTTTTAGGGTTGAAGTTTGGTGCAGCTGGGTTCGTAATATTGAAGAAATCAAGAACGTCGATAGCTGGACGTGCTTCTGCTTTCGCTTTTCCTAGGTCAATAACGTCTTTTTTGAAGTCTTGTGCTTTAACGTAAGTGACAAGATCCATGTCATGTACTTGATCAAACGCACGTACAAGGACGACTGCCATGTTTTCACGTGTGATGTTGTCGCCAGCTAATAGACGACCGTTACTACCATTGAATACTTTGTTGTCTTTCACAACTGCCGCATATTGTAATAGTTCATCATTTGATTTTGCAGTCAAATCAGTGAAACGCATGTTAGTTTTGTAGTCTGCTGGAATTTTATATCCTTCAGCTACTAACCATTTACCCATCAATTTAACAACGTCAGAACGTGTCAATGTTTTGTTTGGTAGGAATGAGCCATCTGGGTAACCAGTGATAACTCCTGCATCAGATAGTGCATCGATTGCTGTTTCATGCGTGTTGCCTTTTGTATCATTGAAATCTTTCGCACTTGCTACTGGTGCTACTGCCGTTGCTACTAGCGCAGCAGATGCCGCCCCTACGAAAAACTTCTTATATTTTGCTGAGTGATTATTAGTCATGAATTAATTTCCTCCCCGTGAATAAGTAGAAATGGTACCGTTTATGTACCTTGCTTCTTGCACCTTTTATAGTAGCATGGTAGCCAGTCTCTATTAGCGTCCAATTTTTGGTTGTTTGCTATTTACTAGAATAATAGGAGGGGGGATGGTTGGCTTTTGCGCGCGGGGGAAGTATGTAATGCTTTTATAGAAGGTAACAACGTAGCCAGCCCACCTCACAACGTTTCCGCTAAACTATGCAACACTTTCTACAAACTAAACAACGTTCCCGAAAGTTCACAACGTTACCAGCTTTCCTCACAACGTTTCCCACGAACTATGCAACACTTTCTACAAACTAAGCAACGTTCCGGAAAGTTCACAACGTTACCAGCTTTCCTCACAACGTTTCCCACGAACTATGCAACACTTTCTACAAACTAAACAACGTTCCGGCAAGTTCACAACGTAGCCAGCTTTCTTCACAACGTTTCCCCCAAACTATGCAACACTTTCTACAAACTAAACAACGTTATGGAAAGTTCACAACGTAGCCAGCTTTCCTCACAACGTTTCCCCCAAACTATGCAACACTTTCTACAAACTAAACAACGTTCCGGAAAGTTCACAACGTAGCCAGCTTTCCTCGAAACGTTTCCGCCGAACTATGCAACACTCCCAACGAACTAAACAACACTCCAAACAAACTATGCAACACTCAATAATCCACCACACAAAAAAAGCAGTACCCCCGAATGATTAATCACTCCAAGGATACTGCTCGCCATATTCAATTTCACAAACTAGTACGTGCCTTAACTGCTTCCACAACTTCTTCAGCTGTTCCCATCTGAAGTGCTTCATTCACAAGTTCAACCATATCGCTCTTCTTCAAATTCTTAATTTGTGTGCGTGCTGGTAGGATCGACGTAGCGCTCATTGAGAATTCGTCGAGTCCTAGGCCAATCAATAATGGTACAGCGATTTCGTCGCCTGCCATTTCTCCACACATGCCAGCCCATTTGCCTTCCTTGTGAGCAGCGTCGATAACCATCTTCACTAGGCGTAGAATTGCAGGGTTATAAGGTTGGTACAAGTATGAAACGCGTTCATTCATACGGTCTGCTGCAAACGTATATTGAATTAAATCATTTGTTCCAATGCTGAAGAAATCGACTTCTTTCGCAAATACATCCGCTTGAACAGCAGTCGATGGAATTTCCACCATGATGCCGACTTCGATATGATCTGCAATCGTTGTGCCCGCTGCAAGTAGCGCTTGTTTCTCTTCCTCCAAAATTGCTTTTGCTTGGCGGAATTCACCGAGTGTTGCAATCATCGGGAACATAATTTTCAAGTTACCGAATGTGCTTGCCCGTAACAATGCGCGTAGTTGCGTGCGGAAAATCTCTTGCTCTTCTAAACATAGACGAATAGCGCGGAAACCTAAAAATGGATTCATTTCCTCAGGCAATTGTAAGTAAGACAGTTCTTTGTCTCCACCGATATCAAGCGTACGCACAACAACTGGCTTACCCGCCATTCCTTCAAGAACTTTTTTATAGGCTTCGAACTGCTCTTCTTCTGTTGGTAGCTTGTCCCTACCCATATATAAAAACTCAGTGCGGTAGAGTCCAACGCCTTCTCCACCATTATTGACAACGCCTACCAAATCTTCTGGCGTACCGATGTTAGCAGCCAATTCAACCTGATGGCCATCAGCTGTCATCGTTTTTTCATTGACCAGCTTGGCCCACTCTACCTTTTGCTGCTCGAATTGTTGCTGTTTACTTTCGTAGGTAGCAACCACTTCAGCGTTAGGATTAATATGTATTTCTCCATTTAATCCATCGACAATGACTAGATCACCGTCTTGAATTAACTTTGTCGATTCTTGTGTGCCGACAACAGCTGGAATTTCTAACGAGCGAGCCATAATTGCGGAATGGGATGTTCTTCCGCCGATGTCTGTCGTGAAGCCTTTGACAAATTGACGATTTAACTGTGCAGTATCTGACGGCGTTAAATCTTCTGCAATGACAATGACCTCTTCAGAAATCATGCTTGGGTTAACCATTTTAACACCAAGTAAATGTGACAGCACTCGTTTCGTAACGTCTCGAATATCCGCCGCACGTTCTTGCATATATTCACTATCCATTTGCTCAAACATCATAATGAACATATCTGTCGTTTCTTTCAAAGCAAATTCAGCATTAACGTTATCCGCTGTAATTTTCTCTTCAATCGGTCCAATTAACTCTGGATCTGTTAATACTAAAACATGCGCATTAAAAATGGCTGCGTCATCTGCACCTAGTTCTTTTTCAGCGATATCACGAATGGCTTCCAATTCGCTTTTAGAAATGGCAAGTGCCGATTGAAAACGTGCGACTTCAGCCGCACTATCTTCAATCGTCTTTTTGCTAAAGGATAAATCAGGCTCAACTAAACAGTATGCTTTTGCAATGGCAATACCACTTGATGCAGCAATTCCTTTTAACAAGCTCATTATTCTGCCAGTCCTTCAGTTTTCAATGTTTTCGCTAACTCATCAACAGCAGCCTGTGCATCCGCGCCATCAGCATTTAGTTTGAACGTTTCGCCAAAGCCAATCCCTAAAGACATAACCCCTAAAATAGATTTCAGGTTAACATTTTTCCCAGCATAATCTAGGTTGACATCTGATACAAATTTGTTTGCTACACTTACTAACATTGCTGCCGGACGTGCGTGAATACCTGCTTTATCTGTTACCGTAAATTGTTGTTCAACCATCTTAATCAAACTCCCTCATTTTATAATTGATAATTCTATCCTTAGAATACTTTTTTTATTGCCAAAATACAAACTTCGTTACTTATTTTTACCTAGCCGATTGAGGTACTGCTGCAATTCTCTTGTCAGCAACTGTTCATCATGAATCACTGCATGTTTTTTCATAATTGTGATCATGTCATGTATATTCACTTCAGATGGAATATAACCATGCAAATCAAACAGTACTTGTTTCCGCAGACGAGATTTATCTTCATATTTAAGGAACGAATTGGCTAGATACAGCCTTTTATCTGTTTCCAAAAAGAACGGCGAGAATACGATATCGTAATCGAGATTGGAATCATGAAGCTCCCTAAGCGATACGATATCCAGGAATATAAATTCCGGAAATAGCTCACGTAATTCATTAAACATAACCCACGGAACTGCAATATCGGTTGGGCAAACAACAATCGCCTTAACCTTTTCTTGTAAATTATCGCCTTGTTTCCTTAACCAGCCGCCGATTAACATCGTTAAATAGGCCATTTCACTGTCTGGAATTGCACTGCCAATTAATGCGGCAAGTGGCTTTGTCGATTGACTGACCAAATGATACAATTCCTTATACTCATTTTTCATGAGCGCGTAGCCTACATCATTCATTTCAGTTAGCTGGTATTTAATGCGATAATATGCTGGTTTTAAATGAAGTAATATTCTATTTAATAATTGTTGACGATCCTGCAATTTAACAACCGCACTCGTTTCAAACAAACACAGCATTTCATCCAACGCTTGAGCTAAATTAGGAATGGGTTCTTCCGATTGCGCTTCGGACCAATAGACATTCGTTGTCAACAGTCGCAAAGTGATAAATAAGCGCTCTTGTACGGGGATATCTTGCATGTCGAACAAAATTTCTTCGGTCGCTTGATACTCCTTCGTATCCGATAATTCCTCGTATTGAATAGAAAATGATGTTTCTATTTCGTTATCCTTCACTCTACGTAAAACGAGTAAAAGAGAATACGGCAGCGTTTCTATTTCTTCATCCGCAAACTTTAAATTCAATTTTCTTTCAATCTTTTCGAGTCGAACCCTTAGCTCTTCCAACTCTATTTCTTGAATATGTGCTAATTCTCTGAGTTGCTTTTTTCCGTTCGGAGTTGCTAATACTTTATAAATCGTATTGATCAAGAGCCTTCGAATGGAAAACTCTTCTCCTTCCAACAGATAGCCTTCTCTGCGCGAATAACGAATCACAAGGTCATATTCTTCCACCCAAGCTCGCGCTTCGTTTAAATCGCTTAACACGGTGTTTTTACTCACGTCTAATGCTTTCGTAAAATGAAAAAGGGAAAGTTCCTCTTGCTTACTGAGAAGCATCAGGATAATCATCTGAACGCGCTGTGTTTCAGATATAATCGTCAATTCTGATGATGCAATCGTTGCACCACTTCCATAGTTTAGAAAAATGGAATGGTCGATAATGAAATGCCCTTGCCTAGTTCGTTCAATAATCGGAAGACTTTTAGCTTGTAGCCAGTCATTGATTTTATCGAAACTATACCCTAACTGCCTGCGAGTTAAACTATATCCTGCTTCTAACTCTTTGCTAGTAGTGCTAGGATTCCCTATCAATTCATCAAAAATCATACGACTACGACTATCGAGCTGCATACTTACCCTCCCTTCTTGTTTAGTATATCACAATAAATCCAAATGTTGCACACTCTTTCATCACAATTTATCGGAAACACTTTGTACATCACTGTGCTCAAACTCACGTAGCCATACCGCTCTTGCTAGTTCCTTTGTTTCTCTTTATCATATAGATAGAAACAAGACTGAAGGAGCATATTTTAAATTGAAGAAATTAGTTGCACTACTACTATTAGCCGTCATTGCATTTCCATCTTTCTCCGAAGCCTCTGCCATTAAGTCCATTAAGATTACCGAAACAACCCCTGTTTTCGATGAAAAGCAGAAGGTAGCGGTCTTCCAAAAAGGCACTTCTCATACCGTGATGAAAGAATCAGATCTCTATTACTACACAGTGATCGGCAATGACGAAGTTAAATTTTCAAAGAAAAAAGGGAAGGTCACCAAAGAGCAACCCGAAAGCTGGAAAGGTGCGCATCCTGTAAGAGCTAAAACATCGACGTATGTACAAATTGTTGATCGCCCAACAAAAAATGCAACTATCGTTGGACAAATTCAACCAAATATGACCATTCAAGTACAACGATTAAAGGGAGACTATTTCCCAATTATCATGGGTGGGAAAACCGGATATATACATAAGAATCAGCTGCATATCCAAGCAGGCATTCCCGTTTTAATGTATCACGATATTTTGCGCACAAAAACAGACGACAATACGTCTACATTGGAAATTGAAAAGTTTAAAAAGCAAATGGACTACTTGAAGAACAACGGCTGGACAACCATCACGCCGCAGCAATTAGAACAATGGGTAGCCAAAAAGACGACGCTACCTAAAAAATCGGTCCTCATCACATTTGATGATGGCTACCAATCGACCATCGATTTGGCTTATCCCATTTTGAAAGCGCATGGATTCCAAGCGACATCATTCCTGATCACAAGTCGTATTAACCGACCAAACACCGTTTCTGAGCTTGGTATGATCCAAACACAGGATGTCTTTTCCTATCAAAGTCACACACACGCATTCCATATGTTTAATTCGCAAACGAATACGAGCCTTCTCCAACATGAAACAGAGTCGGCAATCTTTCATGACCTTGAACAAGCAAATAGCTCCATTGAAGAGATTCTCGGCTATAACTACCGTGTGACCACTTTAGCTTATCCATATGGTAAACGGGGTCCCGAAGCTATCAGCGCCTTACAATCGGTCGGACTAACGAGCGCCTATACCATTGACGAGGGCAACGTTTTTCAAGGCGACCCCCTGTTCGAATTAAAACGGCAGCGCGTCCATTCCAGCATGACACTACAAAACTTTGCCGATAAGTTAGAAGGTAAATAAATTAACAAGCCCCTCATAAACTTTGAGGGGCTTGTTGTATCTCATCATCTATTGCCAAAAACCACGTAGCAAACCGAGGAGATGATGCCGAAAATGACAACATACACAACAAGGCTATATAACGGATCAATGATTGATGTATCTTGTTTCAACAGTTTTGTCAGTATGTATAGCGGAACAAGCAATAATGTAAATAGAAGGGCGAATAGGAGAAGTAGGTTTCCGATGGTGGTTACTTTTAATAGAAGAAGTAGGTATGCGATGACTACGAGGATAATGGATGAGATAAGATGTGTGCCATAAATACTAACAAGCTTTTTGATGGATTGTTCAGGTCCTACAAACAACACCGTTATATACAATGAACCGAGGACAATCATCATCGCCAAGATGGCATACGCGATTGCACCGCCAATCGCTAACAATGAAGGTGATTCCAAATCTTTGGCAAGCCCGGCAACAATCGTTAGCAGTCCAATCGTGACAAGTCCATGGCTGAACTCCTTTTCGCCTGCTTCAAATATTTCAACAGGCCGCTTCAAATACTTCACAACATAACGCCAGTACTGCGTCGATAGGGCTTGCATCTTTTTAGCATAGCCACTCGATTGCGGCTTCAATTTCACAGCCCTCGTTTCCATTACCCCCGCCAATCTATCTCCAATGACAGTCCCACAGCTCGCACAAAACTTCCCTTCCCTTTGATGATGTCCACAATGTATACAATACAAGTCTTTCCTCCCCCCATTTTTAGCAATTAATACAAAGAATCGTTCGACAAAATTCTCGTTTTCCACGACTGTGGATAAGTTTATAAACATTGTAACTATTACACCCTATGTATCCACAACCCTTATAAACAACTTAACCACAGCTTATCCCCCGTTCGCTGTGGACAAAAGAACGGTTGTTCTAAATGTTCTTTTTTGATAGATTAAGAGTAGATCATTATTACTTATCACTTTATGCATTCACGGTTGATTTTATGACGACGTACACTACTAAATTGGAGGTGAAATCTCAGATGAGTAAACTACCCGATGACTTACTAATTCAGTCCTATGCAAAAGCAAAAGCCTCCAATCTTAATCCTCTTTTTATTAATTTACTAGAAGCTGAAATTCGCCGTCGCTCATTACTTGTCAAAATTTAATTTACTTTCAAAAAAGCAGCAGGTTCTCACTAAACGCATGAGAGCCTGCCGCTTTTCATTTCACCGTTATATCCACATAAATTCCTTGCTTCATTGAATGGTCGTTGTTGCCTTTCCAACGTGGATGGATAGCGAGAACGTATGATTCGCCTGATACTAACGGTTTTTTCGGGGTGACAGTTAATGTGCGATCATCTGTTACTTCAATTGTTACTGCACTTTCTGCCCCGCCTAATTGAATGAGCTGAACAGCGCCTTTGTCGAGATTGTTCCAATTCATTGCAGCATTCATTTCAACTGTAAATTTCTTAGTTGTAGCAACTTTCGATAGTTTCGGAAACGCTTTATAGCCCTGCCATTTTCCGACTAATTGAGCATGATGCGAGACTTCTAGTTCAGCTTCTTTTTCTGTTATCACATCTGGCTTCACACCGATTTTATCAACAGCCTGACCACCTGGGGAATAAAATCTGGCAGTCGTTAATTTCAAGACACTGCCATCCGTAAAGTCGAACATCGATTGCATCGTACCTTTGCCGTAGCTTGTTTGACCATATAAAGTAGCCAACTTTTGCTCTTTCACTGCTGCCGCAACCATTTCTGATGCACTCGCGCTATAGGCGTTTATCAACAAATGAGTGGGTGCCGAAAACTTATTTGGCTGAGCAATCGCTTTATAGGAGATTGGCTTACCTTGCTTTTCCTTTATTCGAAAAGCGCCTACTGCTTTCGGGAAAAATCCCGTCATTTCCTGTGCAACGGTTATATAGCCGCCACCGTTATTGCGCAAATCTACAATCCATCCTTCAGCGCTAGGCAACGATTGAATGGCCTGATTGACTTCTGTTGCAGATTCAGTTGCAAAACTGTTCAGGCGAATATAACCGATATTACCACCAAGCATAGTCGACTCGACATTCGCCATCGTAATGACTTCTCGTGTAATACTCATCGTTATCGGCTTCGTTTGCCCTGCTCTTTCAAGTACAAGACTGACCGTAGTACTTTCCGGACCACCAATCCAAGACACCGCAGTCTGAACTGACTTACCAACAAGACCCCGTCCCTCTACATGCGTAATCACATCGCCAGGTTGGATGCCCGCCCGTTCTGCTGGCCCTTTCGGAATGACAGACGTCACCTTAATGCCCTTAACATCTTCTTTCAGTACAACACCGATACCAATAATTCGCTGCTCTATTCCGTTGACAAAACCTTGGTATTCCTTCGCACTCATATAGACAGAATAGGGATCTAAATGCTTTGTAATCTCCTGCGCCGTCTCTTGCTGTAATACCGATTCTGGCACATCATCGACATAATAATTACGGATAAGTTGCCGAATATCCTCAAGCGGCTCTGCCGATGCCGACGCTGATGCTGCGAATGGTAATAAGACAAATAACATTGCGAATAAAGGCAGTAACCATCTACTATTGTTCTTCAAAATTATGATTCCCCCTCTCGTCTGCGTAACTATTTCTTTATTATACTATTCATTTTCATATTAATGAATAATCTTTATATGTATACACATTTTTTTCGGAGGTGATGACGTCTGGCTCGGGAACTGAGCGACCCTTTGGCGAAGCTGGGTTACCTTGACCGTAAACTGTCCGACCCCGAAGTGAAACTGGACGACCTTGACCGCAAACTCGGCGACCCTAAGCAAACTGTACGACCCCGAGGTGAAACTGTACGACCTTGACCGCAAACTCGGCGACCCTAAGCAAACTGTACGACCCCGAGGTGAAACTGAGCGACCTTGACCGCAAACTCGACGACCCTAAGCAAACTGGACGACCCCGAGGTGAAACTTAGCGACCTTGACCGCAAACTCGACGACCCTGGGCAAACTGGACGACCCCGAGGTGAAACTTAGCGACCTTGACCGTAAACTCGACGACCCTGGGCAAACTGGACGACCCCGAGGTGAAACTGAGCGACCTAAACCGCAAACTCGACGACCTTCAGGGGAAACTATGCTACACCTCCCCGAAAAAAACGACAGATTCTCAATGAGAACCCGCCGCCTTTTCTTTAGCCACTTTAACTATTCCACTTTCGATGATAAATAAAAATCGTCAAGAGCACAAACAGCTCTGATACGGGTATTGCCAGCCAGACGCCTGTTAAACCAAATAAGCGTGGAAGAATCATCAGTAAAATGAGCAAAATCACGATTTCTCGTGATGCTGTAATCCATGTTGCCATCCGAATTTGTCCGATGGATTGGTAATACGTCATCATAACAAAATTGGTGCCCATGAAAAGATAAGCGATGAAAAATAGCTGAATGCCTGGAATCGCATATTCCATGACCTCTTCAGGGAAATCACCGAACAAGCCGACAATCGGCCCCGCTGCAAATAGCCCAATGAGGAAGAATAATATGCCTGCCCCAACAACGGTTCCAATCGCCATCCGAACAGTCTTTTTCATCCTTGCTTCATCTTTCGCACCCTTGTAATAACTAATGAGCGGTTGAATCGCAGACCCCATGCCTAAAAAGAGCAGCAACATGACACTATGCACATAATTCAATATAGTAAAGGCGGAGACACCCGCGGTTCCGGCCATATGTTCAAACGTAACATTATGCGAAATCGTAAAGACTGAAATCCCCACCTCCGCAAGAAAACTAGGGAATCCAATAATAGTGATGAGCAGGAAAAGCTTACGATTGAACTTGAAACGGACAAAACGCAGATTGCTTTTTTTACGGAAAAAATGTGTACTCAATAGTACAAGTCCAACAAATGCCCCGATAATCGTTGCCATAGCCGCACCCGTCACACCTAAATCGAGCACGAATAAGAAAATATAATTCAAACCGATATTGACAATAGCTGAAGTGACCAATGCAATCATTGATAAATTGGGTCCTCCATCATTTCGAACTAATATACTCAGTGCATTTTCAACCGTGAAAACAAATCCGAACAGCAATAAAACATTCATATATTCCGTAACGTATGGAAATGTATCAGCATTTGCGCCTAAAAAATAGGCAATTTCCGTTCTAAAATAATAGGCGGATAAACCAATAATTGTTGTGAAAGCAAATATAGCAATGATGGCATGCGAAAAAATGACACGTGCTTCGCCAGGATTTTTCGCACCCATCGCCGCTGAGTAACGAGTCGCCGCACCGATTCCAATCCATAGCGACATTGCTACAAATAAAGTATAAACAGGTCCCGCGATACCTACTCCAGCAAGCGCAGTCGGACCTAAGCGGTTACCAACCATAATGCCATCGGCCACAACATTGATAGCCATCAACAGCATCCCGACCATCGAAGGAATCAAATACCTGAAAAACGACTTACCAACAGGATCCGTATCCAAACGATTGACAGCTTGTTCTTTTTTCATATCCATTTCAATTCCTTATCTTTTTATCGTTTTCGGAAAACAAATCAATTGCGCTTAAGGACTACAGGGGGAAAGGATTGAACTGCATCCTTCCTTGTAGGTCATGCAGGCGTTGCCACAGGACGTGGCGACCTTAGCCTGCGTTCCACTAATCAACAGGGAGTTGAATTCCCTGTTGATCCAAAGAAAACGATTTTAGTTTTTTAAGTTTTATTCAATCAAAAAATAAACTGGCAACTACAGTGCCAGTATTCCCATTTTTACTGCTCTTGCACCATTCCCGTCAATAAAACATCCACAATCGTCTCAAATGCTTCTGTCACAGAAATGCTATTCGCTAAAAAAAACTGCCGATCCATCGTTGTATTGGTAGCATCAATGATTAATCTCATTAACAAATCGATATTGCCCTTTTTAATAACACCCGTGCGCATTCCTTCTTCTAGAAGCTCCTTTAGATCATCCCACTGATGCATCTCACGATTGACCCTTTCCCACTGTGCAGGGTAAGAGCGCTTCAGCTGTTCTAAAATACGCAGGTCGTAAAACTCATTATATTCCGGTACGACAGCAATAACTTTACGAATTTTCCCCAACAAGTTCAGTGCAGGATCATTCAGGATACGACGTGTCTGTTCGTCGAACTCGGCAAGTGTGATGTCTATAATGGAGTCTAAAATATCGACTTTCGATGAAAAATGCTCATAAAGCGTACGCTTACTAATGCCAAGCCGCCTCGCCAAATCATCCATCGTAAACTTGATGCCATTATTTCGCGTTTCCTCAATAAAAGCATTGATGATGCGTGTCTTCAACCTCTAATCCCCCCTAAAAACTCTGAACACATTTACAGTTTTACTAGTTCAATCCTATATAATAAAAGGGCTGTTTGTCTAGTATAACGACACGCACCCCTTCTTTCACTTTACACATTAAAACCGACTAGCAGCACCACGTATTCCAGCTTCGCCTTTGTATCGGCTTGCTTCAATGCGTTGTTCTTTCCCTTGCAATAGCGGATGAGTCAGATAGCTCGCGACCTCTTGACGCACAGCTTCGACCAGCTTCGGATGGTGATTAAAGACGCCGCCACCAAGGACGATACAATGTGGATCTGCAGCAACGATAATATGATAGACTGCTTTCGCTAACGTAGTCACAGCTTCGTTAATAATCGGTAAAACTTGTTCATCGCCTTGGTAATAGCCTTCCATCATTTCTTTCAGCGTTAGCGTCGGATTATCAAACACCCGTCTGCCTCTCTCTTCCATAGCAGGGCCAGAAACAAGTGATTCCAGCGTTATACCAGGCTTATCCGTCAAATTAAAACCCATTTCCCCCGCCATACCGGCTCCACGTAAAAACGTACTGTTATGGATCGAGCAGCTGGAAATCCCTGTACTTAATGTCATATAGACAAACATTTCCTTTGTAAACTCGCGGGCCTTGTACTCCCCCCATGTCGCCATATAGACATCATTGTCCACGACGATAGGCATATTTGGAAACTCGGTAGCTAGTCGATCCTTTAGTGGGAAATCCCGCCAAGGCAAGTTATTTTGCAAGATCGCTATCCCTTTTTCCACATCAATAATGCCCGGCAATCCAACTGAAATGCCTATAACATCAGCAATCGCTATACCCGCATTCGAGCAAATGTCCTTGAATGAATCGATTAATGATTGCAGTAACTTTTCACCATCATTTTTTTCACTTTTTATTTCATTCGCAACGACTAATGTACCATCTACTTTAAATAGAGCTGTTGCTAGTTTAGTTCCGCCGATATCAGCAGCAAGTATGTATTCCATGCCCAGTTCTCCTCCGATTTTAACATCTATTATTCTTTCATTGTAATACAGCAAAGTTATTAAGTCATCTGAAAATTACAATAAAAAAAGCCCGACATCAACGCCAGGCCCAGTCTTGTCAAATCATCATTTCTTCCTTCTTAACGATATAAATTTTCTTTTCACGTCCCATAAGAGACGAAATGTTCAATAAAGCGTGTAAGCGTAGCTGTTGTTTTAAAATCGTATGTCTGGAGGCTTTCACATAAATAGAAGTGCCTTCCATGAATGTCACAATTGATTGGCCTTTCCCGACTTCAGTCACCGTATAACGATGATTAAATAGCCACACACAATCGGCATTTTGAGGTGATGCGGTTGGACACACACCTAATTCATTGGGTGCAATAAGAAATGGTGGCTTCTTGTCATAATTTAAAAGAATTGTCGCGGCTTGAATACGGCCCTTCATCGTCGAAAAATGATATAGACAGGCCTTGTTAAGTAACTGATGCGGTGATAGTTTGGAAAAATAATTGCCATGGGTTGTAATGATTTTTGATTTGTAATCTCCAGTGAAAACTGATTCTAGCGCCAATGTTCGTGTGTCAATCAAATAAGAATCACAGTGTAGCAATACAAAATCCCCCTTTTGCGATTATATATCTACAGTACCATTCTCCCTTCTATTTGAATAGACTAAATTCACCAAAAATATGGAGTATTATGGATTAAATTGTCACATACGTAACAGAGGTTCATATCTTACATACTGTTTGGCGCTTCAAACATCACAAATGTGCATTGGTGTCTCTAATTCTAATGCACTACGATGAAGTCACCCGGGAATACAAAGCATCGTGCACGGTCGGGAAGGCCGCCAACTTGATGATTTTTGAAGATGTATTAGAGCAATATGAACCGATGATTTCTGCCTCAATTCGAAAATTGAATATCTATCGTGACCACGAACAGTATAGACAAGCAGGCCGCGTCGCCTTATGGCAAGCATGGCATCGCTTTGATGAAAACAAAGGGAATTTCACAGCATTTGCTTTCCGCAGTATACGTGGCGCCATGTTGGATGAATTGAAAAAAGAAAGCCGATTCGAAGAGCATAATATGCCAATGGAAGATGAATTAGTCGAAAACGTCGTAGATCTAACCATTTTTTCGGACTGTGAATGGTCTGACGGTCTCGCCGAGGCACTCGCTTTATTGTCCAACGCCGAACTCGAACTCGTCCATTGGTTATTTGTCGAAGGACTCTCCCTTGCAGAATGCGCTACCCGATACGGTATCACAGTCGCTGGCATTAAAAAACGTAGAGAGCGCATGTTGGTTAAATTGAGGAATTTGTTGGCACATGACAAGTACCAGTAGTTTACACGAAAGGAGAAGAAGGGTTATTATTAGATAGGTACAAATCTATCGACAAAGGATTGTCTGTTACTTATGAAAAAAGAGCATAAAAAAGAATCGCGCTTACACTTGGTATTTCGTTTTATTTTTATGATGCTGGGGGCTACTATGGCCGCGGCGTCCATCGAATTATTTTTGGTGCCTAACTCCATCATTGACGGCGGCATCATCGGGATTTCACTCATTCTCAACTTTATTACCGGTATTCCATTTGGTATTTTAATTCTTGTTATTAACTTACCTTTTCTGTTCTCCGGTTATAAATATATCGGCAAAAACTTCTTCATCTCATCTACCTTTGCCATTATCGCATTAGCACTCATTGAAGCACCTCTTAAATCAGTCGGTCCTTTTGTGACAGACCCACTGTTAGCAGCTGTTTTTGGCGGTTTACTGCTAGGTGCTGGTGTTGGGATTGTTATTCGTAATGGTGGGGCTTTGGATGGTACGGAGATACTCGGTATTTTATTGACGAGGAAAATTCCTTTCTCCGTTGGGGAATTTGTGATGTTTTTCAATATCTTCATCTTCGGATGGGCCGGTTTTGTACTTGGCTGGGAGCATGCGATGTACTCCATCCTGACTTATTACATCGCCTCCAAAACAATCGACGCAGTCATTCAAGGGTTGGATGAAACAAAAGCGGTCATCATCATTTCTGATGAATTTGAGGAAATGGGCAATGCCATTAGTCATCGCCTAGGTAGAAGTGTCACCAATCTAAAAGGCTACGGCGGTTATAGTAATCTAGAAAAAGACGTAATTTACGTCGTTGTCACACGCTTGGAGATCACCAAGTTGAAGACAATTGTCTATGAAACAGACCCAAATGCCTTCGTCACAATCATGGCTGCCCAAGAAGTACATGGCGGACAGTTTAAGGTGCCGATACATTAAAATCACCCCTCTTCTATGTGAAGGGGGTGATTTTTTTATTTTGTTGGAGGGGTTGGCGAGAGAAACGTTGGTTAGTTTTAGCGGAACGTTGCTTAGTTCCGGTGGAACGTTGCAAGGTTGGCGGCTTGCGTTGTTTAGTTCTGCGAATACGTTGCATTCTCGCGCGAACGTTGGTTACTTTCGGCGAAACGTTGTGAGGTTAGCGGCTTGCGTTGTTTAGTTCCGCGGATTCGTTGCATACTCGCACGAACGTTGCTTAGTTTCGGCGAAACGTTGCAAGGTTCGCAGCGTGCGCTGTTTAGTTCCGCGAATTCGTTGCATACTTGCACGAACGTTACTTACTTCCCGCAAAACGTTGCAAGGTCCGCAGCTTGCGTTGTTTAGTTCTAGGAATTCGTTGCATTCTCGCACGAACGTTGCTTACTGACACACTACTTGTATAAGTGGCACCGGCAAATCTAACTGAACGCAAGAAAAAACCAGACAGTCGTCAACTTGTCTGGTCTGAATTTCATCATTATACAATCGTAATGAATTATCTGAGTAGTTTCGCACCTGAAATTCTTAGCCGTTTTTCCGAACATGTCCACAACGAATACAAGAATTCGAGTGATAACACATCCGATGATAACCTGTCAGCTTACACTTCATTTTCCCAAACCATTTTCTGATGAGAATCCCCCCCATATAAGCAATAATAACGTTGCGATTTATTAGAATATTGTATCCACATTATACATTCAATATGCTTATTTTCCTACTACTTTTTATCAGAAAGTTAAAATATATATTTTCATGTATATTTCGACCTATATCGACACAAATAAAAGCTACCTATACTTGACACAAAGACATACAAAAACATTTTCAACAAAACTTCGGATCATGTATCCCTTTTCCTCCTTCCCTTCTATATAAAGGGTGAGAGGAGGTGATGACATGGTGACAATCGAATTTAAACAGGCAGTTGGGCGGGTTTACTTGGATGGCGGCTTGACGGAAGACGGCAAACTGATTCGTAAATCGAAGACGTACCGTAACATCGCGAAAAACGCAGATGCGGACAGCTTATACAAAGCGCTCGAGCAACTTGCGCAGTTATCAGATTTTCCATTTATCGGTGCAGAGAAAGTGGAAACATCTAACGTCATTAACTAATTGGCAAAGGGCAATTTGACGAAGAAAGGAGGGATGGAGGATGGCAAAAGTCTTGCAATTGAATTTCAGTACAGCAGCCGGCAAAAAGGTGATGCTGACGGTGGATGAACCCCGTGCAGATTTAACGGCATCAGCCGTGGAGAACGCGATGCAGGAAATTATCGCATCAGGCGTGTTCGTAGTGGAAGGATCACCACTTGAAACGTCAAAAGGCGCTCGTATCGTCGAGCGTAATGTGAATGAACTCGTACAGGCATAACTAACTGCAAAACCGGCTCCTCAGTTTTCTGACTGGGGAACCGTTTTTTTTAGTTCATCACAGAGAGGAGAAAACGGGATGGAACAGAGGATGAATCTCATACAGGAAATCGGCTTTCTGATATTCGTATCATTCTATCTCTTGCACCGGCTCGAAACAAAACTCGTCGCGATACACGATGTACTTCTTTCATTGAAAATAAAGTGAATGGGCCAGTTTTTGTGAATCAAATCTCGGCGTTTTTTAATCAATGTGTAAAAAAGTAACCTCCTCTGCGACCTTCAAAGGGTTCCCTGGGTGTCGGTGCAACGTCACCTCGACAAATATTATAGAACCCCAAAATAAAAAGCACTCATTTGAGTGCCTCAAGTTGCCTTATTTTCGTCAGATGATAATCCATTTTCCTGTTTATCTGCTTTTTTATTTCATTGCACAAACAATCCTGGATAATAACATAATGATAGCGATACCGTAAAGAATGCCAAATAAACCCGATGGTTGCTAATTTACGCATGTAAACATTACCGTCCCCTGGTCAATATTCGTACGGAGGTCCGTTATGGCAACTGGCTGGCATAGATATGATCGTTAGCCCCTTTAGTTTTGCGTCACTACTTTTCAATAGTTTTGCCCTCATACGTTAAACTACAAGTAGTATATCTCAAATATCCAATGAGGCATATAGTACCATATGTCCAATTTTCAATTAATTCCAAGTACTAGGTACTAGGCTCTAAGACAATTCGGGAATCAATAAGTACCTGGCACCAAAAAAATTACACTGACAATGTATCCTTATCCGTTACTAATTACTCACACGATTTGGTTTGTTGGACATTACGCCGTTCGTTGGATGCTTTTGCGAAACTGTTGAAAACTTTAATGATATTCTTTGACGCATAAAAACCACCGCTAACCGCCTATATGCTTCATACAACTACTGTTTTTATTCTATTGCGGTTGCGGTAATATTAAAAATAAAAATATCCGGGTTTGTCGCCTCAATCAGACGACATTCGGATATTTTCATTTTACTATCGATGTAGGGTATCATGTTTTTACGTAATTTGGAATGCTTGTACCCATTATTATTCTTTCAATTCGTCTTCTCCCGCCTGTCTAATTCCAGCGACAGATATTTGCTCAATTTTATCAGCTGGAATATGACCGAAGTCTTTTTGCATCCACCTCAACCATCCAACAATCATGACAATCATGATAAAGATGACCGGAACACCCGTTATAATCGCACTTGTCTTAATCGTATTCAAATTCGCACCGATAAAGATCATTGTTAATGGTACTAATGCTAACATTACACACCAGAAAAGACGGTGCATCGGATGTGGTTCTTCGTTTTCTTTTAATTTCGGGGTTGCAGTGGAAGCCATTGTAAATGCCGCTCCATCCAATGTAGTAGCAAGAAATAAAAGAGAAACAACACAAAATAGAACCATGAAAATACTACTTAGAGGTAATGTTTGTAACACTTCAATAATCGCACCCTTATCCTTGCCCGCTCCTAACATCCCAACAACATCAACCACTCCTGTTAATTGTCGATCGATTGTTAAACTGCCAATAATACCAAAGAAGGAGAAACAACCTACACTACCACTAATTAATGTATTCGAAATAACGGAACGAAGCGTTCGACCTTTTGAAACTTTTGCAATAAAAATCCCTGTAAATGGTGCATATGTTATCCAATATAACCAATAAAAGATTGTCCATGATTGTGGAAATCCAGATTGACCGATTGGATCTGTAAACAAACTCATTTGTACAAAGTTTTGCAACATTAACCCGATGGCATTCGTACTATTTGCGATGATAAAAAAGGTCGGCCCAGTGATTAGAACACCGATACATAAAATTATCGCTAATTTCGTCGTCCAATTTGAAATTCGGGCCATTCCTTTTTGTAAACCAATATAAGAACTTAATGAATAAACGATAGAGATAACCAGAATTAATATGATATTCATCATAAATGATGGTTCAATTCCAAGTACACTACTTAGCACTTCGTTCACTAACGGAACTGAAACACCCAATGTTATGCTTAAACCGCCAAAGCAAATAAAGATAAACATGATATCAACAATTCGCCCAATAACCCCATTTTGCTTAATTCCAGTTATTGAGCTAATAATCGAACTTAAACTAAGTCCTTGATTTTTCCGAACGTAAAAATGGTAACAAACTGGAACTCCAACTAACGCATATAAGGTCCATGCGCTAAAACCCCAGTGAAACATATTATAAGGTAATGCCATTTCAAAAGCTCTTTGAGAATTTGGTTCAATGCCGAGTCCCGGAGTTCCAATATAGTAAGCCCATTCAATAAATGCCCAATAAACTGTAGCAGATCCTAATCCACAAGCAATCATCATTGAAATCCATTTAAAGGTTGAGTATTCAGGTGTGGTATTTCCTAAGCGGATTTTGCCGAATTTACTAAATGCAACAAAAACAAGTAGCAAAAATCCTAAAAATGTAAATAATAGAGCACCTGAACCAAACCATTCTGTCATTTTCCCAAAAATAACATTTGCAGTAGCTTGAGATTGGGTCGGTTGAAAATATAAAAATCCTACGACAACAAGTACAAGTGCAACACTTAAAGAGATTAATAATTTATCAACTTGTTTTGTCATATCTATTCCCCGTTCTAGTAGTTTATGTTTATCTTCAATGCATTCATCCGATTAAGTTTCGGATAGTTTATTTGCAAATTACATATTCATTGTTACATTCTATACTTTTCAATTAAGGTTTCATCCAGCTCGACACCTAATCCAACTGTATCTGGAACTTTTATGAAACCGCTTTCAATCGGAAGTATATTCTTCACTAACTTTGTAAATAAAGGACTTTCGCTTTGAGAGTATTCCATTAAGTCACCGTCTTTTATTGACGCTAGAAACTGAACAGTAGCTGCTAAAAGAATTCCTGTACTAAAGCCATGTGGAATCATTTTGATGCCATTCATTTCAGCCATATTGTTAATAATGCGCATCTCACTTATTCCACCGCAACGAGTAATATCCGGTTGGATAATATCTGGTTGAGCTTGTTTTATAAAATCATCAAATTCATATCTTGTAGTCAAAGATTCTCCACCAGCAAGTTTCGCTCCAGATAGTTTCGATAATTTACGATAACCTTTCATATCATCAGCTAACACTGGTTCCTCAATCCAATTTAAATTAAATCGTTCAACCTTTTTAAACATATCTGCTGAATGGCTGTACGTTTTCCATTTAGAAGCTAAATCAATTTGCAGTTCGAAGTCCTCACCTAGTTCTTCTCTAACTGCTTTAATGATTTCATAATCGGTACGGGGATCATCCCCTAAAATTCCTCCACCGAATTTCAAGCTCGTGAATCCTTTTTCTTTTAGTTTTCGAGCGATTATTTTATTTTCATCAGGAGTATCTGCAGGGATAAACGTACCATATGCTCGAATTTTATCTCGATACTTCCCACCTAATAGCATGTAAATCGGGACTTGATAATATTGAGAAGCGATATCCCATAAGGCAATATCAATCGCGCTCATTGCATGGATTCCTACTCCACGCCTTCCTAAATAGTTCGACGACCAATACATTTTATCCCATAGTCTTTGAATCTCTAAAGGGTTCTCACCTAGTAAAAGCGCCTTTAATCCCGAGCAGTAAAGATTTGAATTCGGCGCTTCGATGACTGCCCTAGCAACTAAGGGAGACGTATCACTTTCGCCAATTCCTACAAGACCTTTGTCTGTAATCACTCGAACGATAAACGCATCTTCCCCCCATTCACAAGCTTGGTCGATTGGTGGAACCCTAAGAGTAATTACTTCTATATCTATTATTTTCATCAGTAAACTTCCTTTATATAAAAATTTTCTGAACTCCATCGGTATAGTAATTTCTACATAATAGATTCAATCCATTTTCTAGTATGTTATAATACATTTTGCAGAATCCCTTAAAGTACGAATGGTTGCCCCCATCTATTTTAATGTGGATTCTGTTTTTATTCTGACCAGCCTGCTTCATCGAAAGACAACTTGTAAATAGCCGTTTTTTCAATCAAAGACCAATCCATTTCAATGCCTAGTCCATTCCCTTCCGGAGCATGAACATAACCTTCCCGGTCAGTTCTAATTGTAGTTATTGCACCAAATTCCAATGGTTCTACCGGAACTGCTTGCTCAAAATATTTGCTATTATTACAGGCAAGCATCAAATGTAAATTAGCTGCTTGTGATAGCGTATAACCCCATGACTGGAGTTCAACTGTCATCGAATTGGCTTCTGCAATCCCCATTATTTTTTTAGTTTGCGTTATCCCACCTGCAAGAGTGGCATCTACACGCACACTTGACCAGCAACTGTTTTGAATCCCTTGTTCAATTTGATTCAAACGGAGCAAGGTATTCCCAGCTGCAATAATCGGAATATCAACTCGGGATTTCAGTTCTTTATAGCCTTCCAGGTCCGTATCTGGTAAGGGTGCCTCAAACCAAATATAATCGTATTTTTCCAATATCCTCGCTGCCTTTAACGCCTCTTCCCTGGTATAAGCTGTTTCCACATCCAGCATAAATTTTAAACCAGAATCCTTAAACACCTCATGCATCGCTTTTACCAAAGCCATATCTTCTTCAAACGTGCACCACGTATGAAATTTAATCACTTTATACCCTTGCTCTTTTAATTGCTGAACATGTTCGATATAGTCTTCAATACTTGGTAAAAACGGTGTACTTGCATAGGACTGAATTTTATTTCTTGCACCACCTAACATCTGATACAGCGGCATTTCCGCATATTTAGAGACTAAATCCCATAACGCAATATCAATCGGCGATTGAGCCTGAGGTGTCATTTGGACACATCGACTTGCCATTAATGCATAAATTTCTTCTCTGTTAAATGCTGATTTTCCGATTAAGAATGGAATCAGATGTCGGATGGACTCGACCAAACTTTTATCCATGCCTTCTTCCGTCCAAGAAATTGCACCACCAAATCCTTCGTAACCATCGCTAGTTTGTATTTTGACAATTGTATTGGTGATTGTCAGGTCAGAATAATGAGATGATGTTTTGTATTTTGCATCAGGTCCAGTTACAACAAACACTTCTACTTTAGAAATCTTTAGTTTGGTCTTCTTCAAAGCGATATTCCCCCTTTAATTTTTGATTAGTTTAAGTTTGCGCATCCCCCCTTTCAATAAATTGATCTCTCAATCTAATAAATATACGTCCGGAATGTTCGTATCAATAATATGTTTTCTCAATGATTCAACGGCTAGTTCTAAAGATTTCCCATTAATGAGAATGTCAATCAGCTCCTCATGATCGACGAGCCATTTTTCCAGTGTACCTGACTTGCTATTCTGATATAAAAAGTGAAGTCTAATTCTATGAACAATGCTTTCCCAAATTCGAATCACATTATCGAGTTTGGAAGACATTACAATTAACTCATGTAATTGAATATCCAGATCAATGAATGTTGGATAATCTTCATAGTGAATTGCCTTTCTCATATTTTCAAGGATCAGTTTAAATTGTTCATTCGTCTCATCGCCCCAGGTATCAAACCCCTTTTTTAAAGCATATGTTTCGATATGAAGGCGCATTGGAATTAATAATTCAAGCACTTCTTCCTGTGAGATAGTCGTTACCCTTGTATCCTTATAAGGTTCAGATATAAGCAAACCCTCCAACTCTAAAAGTAGCATCGCTTCACGAACGGATGTTCTGCTAACACCTAAATCCTGTGCCACTTGCAACTCCGTAATTTTCTCACCTTGTTCCAATTTACCTTCAAATATAGACTTTTTTATTTGTTGTGCTATTTGGTGTTTTAATGAATTTTTAGAGAAGTTAGCATTCACTTAGTTACTCTCCTTTTAAATTTTGTCTAATTGTCGACAATCTATTTATACAGTTATTATATTTCGAATAATATCAATTGTAAATACCCTTTCTATAATTAGTTTGCGAACATCAAGTAACACCAGAAACAATATTAATAGCAGTGCGAATCAATGCCATTAACAAATAAGGACCCAAACACGAAAAGTGTAGATCATTATTAAATGTTGTAATACAATTCCAATCGTTTTAGCCCCCCCACCGTGAAGACTAAGAACTGAACTGACCAATACACTATTTTTTTGTTATGCGATATATAGCTAGCTCCTGTTATTAAGCATCGAAAAACCTCTCATTTATCAGTCGCATGAGAGGTTTTTGGGATTCCGTTATTCAAGTTTGTATAGGTACTAGGTGCCAGTCAGTCAAACTTTATTTGATTTGTTGGACACCCTAAGCATTGGTCTTATTAGTGGACCTTATGATTAGAAACTCGATGTAGTCAAATCGTATCTATAACATGCAACCGCTTCGACTTGTTTAAAGCCTTCTTGAATATATAACGCCTTTGCTCTCTCATTGTCGGCATTCACACAGAGGATAGTCCTATCATAAGATTTTTCCTTCGCAAAACGTAACGAAGCCCTCAGTAGACTTCTACCTAAGCCTTTCCCTTGATACTCGGGTAAAATTGCAATGGGCCCGATATTCATAATTAATGAATTTTCATATTCGTCATCGGAACCCCTGATGACCCCAATCGGCCGGTCTCCATGATAGAGAATCATTGATCCGCCTTCTATATTATCTTCATCTGCCATCATCTTCCGCACCATTTCCGGAGTGATTGGCGTTTCACTACCTTGCAGCTTTGCAAAGCCTGCATTCCGGACCTCACACCAAATCTCTTCATCTCTTCCCGATTTGAATGGCTTAATCTCATAATCCTGTGGTAAGCCTAATTCAGGCACCTCTATATCCTCTCTGACAAGCACGAAAGAATACCTCTCCACAGTAAACGCCAATCCTTCAATGAGCCCAGCTAATTGATTATTGACGGTCGGAACAAACAAGAAGACCTTATCCAGACCAGCTGTATGTTTTAAAACAGTTTGCATCATCATGGAATAGCATTCAAGATTCCCGATTTCCGAATGGAATATCCGAAAGCGTGCCTTCCTTCCCCGTTTACTATAATCATCGATCATGAGCGAGACTGCGCCTATAAGATCCCCTTGCTGGCCAGTAACGATATACGTTGGATTTTCATCATTCAGCTCGAAGTCCCGCAAATCTTCATCATACAAATATGAATCATCCAGCTCCATCCTATGCTTCTTGCAGTACTCCAAAAAGTCATCAATCCGATCATTTTTCAAAGCTTCGATTCTCATTTTCTCTACTCCTTTTTTGAGGGATGTCAGTCACTTGAATAATCGGTACCTGTGGAACAAAACAACTGAATAATACCATGCGCAGATACCTAAAATTTAAGATATAGTGCTGACCTCCCCCGATATTAACATGCCAGGGCAAAAAAAAACACGGCTTTATAAGGGCGAGCTTTTATAGAATTTAGCCATTCAAGCCCTCCATATTTCCGTGCAGTCATCGAAGCATAAAAACATCCGAAATCTAGCTGGCTACTACGCTGGTGTCTTGCGTGAACTCATTGACATGGCGTTATTTTGTGAGATTTTCAAAGAATAGGATATGCCTTTGGAAGCTTTTCTCCTTAGATAAACAAAGTCGGCCGTTGTTGCTTAACAGACATTACGTATCGAATCTCTTTACAACAAAATTTGTGGATCATGTATCCCTTTCCCTCCTTCCCTTCTATATAGAGGTTGAGAGGAGGTGATGACATGGTGACAATCGAATTTAAGCAGGCAGTTGGGCGGGTTTACTTGGATGGCGGTTTGACGGAAGACGGCAAACTGATT
This sequence comes from Sporosarcina sp. YIM B06819, assembly GCF_033485175.1. NCBI lineage: Bacteria > Bacillati > Bacillota > Bacilli > Caryophanales > Caryophanaceae > Sporosarcina > Sporosarcina sp. YIM B06819. The sequence goes on from NZ_JAWLIQ010000021.1 coordinate 48,946, forward strand.
CGTAAATCAAAGACATACCGTAACATCGCGAAAAATGCAGATGCGGACAGCTTGTACAAAGCGCTTGAGCAACTTGCGCAGTTATCAGATTATCCATTTATCGGTGCAGAGAAAGTGGAAACATCTAACGTCATTAACTAATCGACAAAGGACAATTTGACGAGGAAAGGAGGGATGTAGGATGGCAAAAGTCTTGCAATTGAATTTCAGTACAGCAGCCGGCAAAAAGGTGATGCTAACGGTGGATGAACCCCGTGTAGATTTAACGGCATCAGCCGTGGAAACTGCGATGCAGGAAATTATCGCATCGGGCGTGTTTATAGTGGAAGGATCACCACTTGAAACGTCAAAAGGTGCTCGTATCGTCGAGCGTAATGTGACTGAACTTGCACAGGGATAACTAGATTTACAAACCGGCTTCCCAGTTTCCCGACTGGGGAGCCGGTTTTTTGTTCATCACAGGGTGGAGGTAACGGGAAGTACAGAATTTTACCCAACAGGAGCTCTGCTGGCTGCTGGAAGGCTTGTCTATTCAACAGCCAAAAGCGATTCAAGCACCATCCAAATCATCATTTTATGTTGGAGTATCTGTAAGCAAAGAAAAAACAGAGGGGTGCGATACCCCACTGTCTGTTTAGTTCTTTGGTGTGTAGATTTTTTGAAGGAATCTACGTTGTTAGTACCTTACTTTTTGAGATGCTACAAAAGCCTCGTGACGTTGAAGGAATGCCGATACTTGTGCTCGTGTTAAGATTTGGTTTGCGTTGTAGTCTTTTACCGTTGTTGCTGACGTTAGTTTGTTCTTAATCATGAAGTTAATCGCTGTCGCCTCAGTCACCTGCTGACCTTCATGCATAGATACTAAGATTTGTGCTAGTTTACCCCGTCTGATACCTTGAGTTGCCGCTTTTTGCTTAGTAGTTGATGACTCGTTTGCTAAAGTTGGTAAGTTGTACTTTTTAGCGATTTTGTAAGGTACGTTGTATGCCCATTTAGATGATGCTTTGGTTGAACCGTACTCATCAGAAATCATGTAACGGAACATAATCATTAAGAAGTGTGCCTCAGTCAATTGATTTCCTGGTTTTAAGTGTGTCTCATGCTTTTTAGTTTTCGGATTCAGTACGTTACTGTAACCTGAAATGTAACCCCGTTCAACGGCCCAAACCATGTCTGCTGCCCACCATGCTTTAGGGTCGAAGTCAGCGAATTGCTTAGAGTATTTGCTGTAGTCGGTTGCTGTTGTTACTGGTGGTTTTGGTGGTGTTTGAGTTGCGGTACCTTCTGTTGTGAATGACCAAGAGTAAGAGTCTTTAGTCTCGTTGATATCATAGTAAGTAACAGCCACAGTGTATTTTTCACCTTTTTTCAACTCAGCTTTTGGTACTAGGTACATTATATTTCCACTTGTGTCAGGTACGTTATTCTTGTTATGAGTCGGAACAATTGCTCCTTTACTATCTTTTAAAGTCATTACTCCTTCAGTAAACCAACTTATCGCTTTTCGAGGGTTGTAAGAAATCATGTAACCCGATGTTTTTACCCCGTATTTTTTAAGTGGGTCCGGGTCTTCCTTTATACTAAATAATGTCGGTGCGTCTTTCTGTCCGTTATACGGATAAGAAACTGCTTTGTTCCCTACCCCATCGGAGTTGTCCGTGACAACAACAATTGCCCCACCATCTATACCAATTCCAACAGTATCATAGGATGAACTTAAAACCACTTCTCTATGGTGTATACCTTCAACAAAGTTACTTATTCCTTTTTTAACAGTCATACTAGTACCGTAAGTAACTCCCTCGGTTCCTGAGCTAATAGTGTACCCTGCTGATTTTGCTCTATCCCGATAAGTAATCCCAGTAAATCCTGATTTACCTGATGTTTGGTCATGGGATGCAGTTTTTACGTGCGTTACTAGGTATTTTGCATGCGACTCAGCCGATTTTGATAAAAATGGGTCGATTTTGTATGGTTCTAAACCTACTGAAGTTCGATATTTGTTGATTTCGTTAAAGGCTTCGACTACCTCTGCTGAGTAGGTGTACCCATCGATTTGGGTGGAACTTGCGTGTACTGCATGAGGTTCTTGAACTGCGTCTACTGCAAGGAAACCTCCCGTGAATACTGCTGCGATTGCGAATGAACGTATTAAATTTTTGGGCATAATTATTACCCCTCCTAGTTTGTTTAGCGTCTACGATTTACTTTCCCTACAATTTCTTTGAGCGACATCTCCAATATGTATTCATCAATTTACATTTCCAAAATTTACACCATACACCATGAATACTACCATTTCATTTATTCAAAGTCACTAGCGTAGCATAAACATAGATTGGATTTCCAAATACATAGTTAACAATATAAAAAAAGGTAAATACCTAATAGGGGCAGCATTGTTCATTTGGTAGTTTTATACAACACAGTCAGGGGCGACAGATCAAAAGGATTACTCCTTACGGAACATCAGTGTTCTCAAAACGCCGCAGCCAATGTCGTGCCTCTTTCCAAATCGTCACGGTAAATGCGCGTCGAAAAGCAAGTAACACAGACGGCGTGGGAATTTTACACCTTGTCCGACACTATTTATTGGAGCCATGGGAGAAGGTTTCGGAAGAATTAAACCGTAAAAAAAAGCCAAGTAGGGGAAGACAAAAAGCGCGAGACAGACCAATAAAAGAACTAAATTTGGGTGAAGATTTTGGGATAGTAAGTCCGATTTCTTAAGAACATTTAAAAAAAAAGAATTAATTAATGCAAAAAAAGGGAACTAGTTGTCATGCTACTAGATTCCCTTTTTGTTTAGTTACTGGAGTAATAATACTTTAAAGAAATTTAATTTAATTCAATTCACGCAAGGCTATTGGGTATCTAAAATCAACAGAATTTGGCACCTTGAATTCTATTGCTACACATAATGAGCATACTTATCTCTTTTGATAATCACCATCAAACATAATATTTGAACCTCGGAAAGCTGAACAACCGCCAAATTCAATTGTTGAATCTTCTTTAATAGTAACACCTGTCTTTGTTTTTTGTATCGTCATCTTACATTGTTGATCATACTCATCTTTAAAGTTAACTATCGCTTTGTCCCCATTGTAATTTGCATACCCTTCAACCCCACCATTAAAATAATGAGCATCTTGATATGAAGATCCAACCTCTAGTGAAAAGTAGAAATTCGTTTTAGTCTGCTTAGTTACCTTAATAGAACCTGCATAATAACTATCACCAGAACTCTTATCAAATGAATAGTTACCGTTCCATGCAACAGCAGCTGCTTTTGGCAAATTTAACCCGCTTGTTGCAACAAACGATGCCTTTTTGTTGTAACGAATTTCTGACCATCCACCTGGTTTAGTACTATACACATAAATAACTGTCCCTTTTTTAAGAGTACCTACTTTTTTAGCTTTTGGACTTGGCTTTTCCTTAACTTCTAAGGTTATACTTTTTACTGTTCCCTTAGTAGGTACTGATGTAGCACTAGCTACTATTCCCAGTTGTGTTAAGACCAGAACTAGAATCATTGAAAATACTACTAAAAAACGTTTTAATAACATATAAATCCTCCTAATTAGGTTGTAAGATATAATACAATATTACCATAAATTATTTATATTTGTAGAATTTAATAGATTTTAGGATGTCAATGCATACTTCGCAAAATGGTGTGTTTGCGGCTTAAGCGAGTTCTTGTTTAACATCCATTAAACCTTCAAGTTCGTTATATTGGTCTAATGTTATACGATTACCCAATAAAAACACATCCGATTTCTTCAACATATCGTCCCCAAAAATCTGAATACACTTCACGAACAATTGGTTTCGGGCAAAGGGATTCGGAATAATAATTCGCTAAGGGTATGACGCTAGATTCACCATTTTCTTTAAATGTTTCAATCCGTGTCGTGTTCTTTAAGTTTTTTCACGCACCTTAAATTTAGTCATCATACACTGACATCTACAACCATCCATGAGGTTGTGGATGTTTTTCCCGTAAAAATTTTTAAAATTATTTGGTGTTTAATGAATCCTACACTCACAACGTTGGCGGCGCTTTCATTCAAACGCTAAACATATTAATGTATTGTCATATTTCAGAAAGTTGTTGCCTTTCTATATTTGGCTCATTATAATCAACCTAACAACTGTTAGGTGGTGAGAATTTGAAACGACAAGAACTGATTGATGCTGCCCTTCTTCATTATTCCTTATACGGATATCAAGGGGCGACTATGAGAAAAATTGCAGCTGAAGTTGGAATAAAACCTGCTTCAATCTATTTCTTTTATGAGAATAAAGAAGCATTGTTCACCGCTTCCTTTAAGCAATTACTAGACAATCATTTCACTATCATGAAAAAAATCCTTCATGAACAACAGGACGCGCCCGTTGATAAGATCTTTTCTGCGATGTTTCAAGGGATTGTTTCTCACCATACTGGAGATCTCCAATCAACAAAAGCTTATGTTTCTCTTGTTACTTCTCCAATTCCGGAAATTAAAGTGTACTTGCAGAAGCATATGCGCAATTTTGCTAACTGGCTCGTTGAATCACTTGAAACTGCCTTAAGGAGAAGTTATCCACTTATTCCTGAAAGTGAGGTTGACCGCATCATTAAGCAATTTGTACTTTTGGGTAACGGCGTCTTTTGGGGTATCTTTCTTTACGAGGGAGAAGATTTTGAGGAGCAAGTGGCGTTAGCCGATCAAATGACCCAATCACTCTTTAACCAGTTAAAGTTGCAATACAAATAGTCGTAATATTCACTAAAAACACACTAAGAAGTGAGGGAAAAGACAATGGGTAATAGAAATGAAACTAATTTAGTTCAAGACTTCGAGCTTGAACCAGTTCCACAAGATAAACGGAAAGGATGGGGTAAACTTTCGATTGTTTGGATTGGAGGTATTGTCGCTCTTTCTGCTACGGCGCTCGGCGGAGCACTTGGTGGCGGCCTTTCGATGACAGATGCTGTAATTGCTTCGTTTATTGGTTGTTTCATATTAGCAATCGTCAGTGCGCTGTGCTGTGTGGTAGGTGCAAAAACAGGTCTTTCAACATCTCTTGTATCGATGTTTGCCCTGGGTCGTTATGGCTCGTACGCTGTATCAGTCATCGTTGCAATTGCTCTATTCGGCTGGTTCGGTGTTCAGCTTGATCTTTTCGGCACAAGTTTGCATAATGTTTTGGCTGATGTATTTAATCTATCCATTCACCCTAAAATACTCGTTGTCATCGGTGGGATTTTAATGACAACGACTGCATTTATAGGCTATAAAGCGATTGAAAAGCTCAGTCTAATCGCTGTTCCACTTCTCGGAATTCTATTAGTTGGTTCATTGGTTAAAGTGATGAGCGGCAAATCATTATCTGAAGTAACCGCTGCGCCTCTAATGGGAGAGCCATTAACGATTGGCCTATCCATTTCACTCGTTATCGGTTCCCTTGCAATCGGAGCAATCATTGGACCCGATATTTCACGCTATGCGAAATCATCGAAAGACGCTATTATTGCCTCATTTGTTGGATTTTTCGTCGGGTTTAGTATTGTCCTCATTATTGCGGCTATCTTAGCAAAAGCGACAGCACAAGTAGATATCGTTTCGATTATGATAGGCCTTGGTTGGGGAACGGGCGCGATGCTTGTCCTCATTCTCGCACAGTGGACAACAAACGATAATAATTTATATTCTTCAGCACTTGGCTTTTCTGTTATTTTCAAAAAAACGCCTAAATACATTTTAACCATTGCCGCAGGATTTATTGGAACAATGATGGCTGTTGGAGGCATTTACGATAATTTTATCCCGTTCCTTGTTTTTCTAAGTGCTTTAATCCCCCCAATCGGTGGAATTTATGTGGGCGACTTCTTAATGAACCGAAAGAAATATCATTTTGAAAATCTTTCAGCCATGAAGAATTTACACCTCGTTAGTATTTCAATTTGGGTTGTTGCAACACTTATTGCATTCATGACGACTCCTTCCCCAAATGGGTTTGGCTTATTTACTCTAACGGGTGCTTCCGGGTTTGACGCATTTATCGTCGCCTTTGTTCTTCAACTGATCGCAGGAAAAGTGATGCAAAGTGCAAATGAGCAACTGATTGCAGCACCTCAAAGGAGGAAAATTTCATGAGATTTATCGGTAAAGAAGAAATAGAAAATATCGCAATTGGAGCGGCTCTACTTGGTACAGGGGGTGGCGGTGACCCATATATTGGTAAACTAATGGCACTTCAAGCAGTCGAAGATTATGGGCCCATTCGCCTGTTAAGCATTGATGAAGTTCCGGATGATGCGCTTATCGTTCCTTCTGCAATGATGGGTGCCCCAACTGTAATGGTCGAAAAAATTCCAAATGGCGAAGAGGCCGTTGCTGCTTTTAAAGCGATGAAGGAGTATCTCGGTAAAGAAATCTTCGCGACCATGCCAATTGAAGCGGGAGGAGTTAACTCCCTACTCCCACTTGCTTTGGCTGCACGACTTGGTTTACCCGTCATCGATGCGGATGGCATGGGACGTGCTTTTCCAGAGCTACAAATGGTGACGTTTTACTTGGACGGTGTTTCTGCAACGCCAATGGTTTTATCGGACGAAAAAGGAAATAACCTTCTCCTAAATACAATAAATAATATGTGGGCAGAGCGAATTGCAAGGACTGCAACGATCGAGATGGGTGGTTCGGTCATGCTTTCGATCTACCCGATGGATGGTAAAACAGTAAAACGATCTGCAATCCATCATATTTTAACGTTGGAAGAAAAGATTGGTCGGACGATCCGTGAAGCGAAGGAACGTAACGAAGACCCGATTGAAGAAGTGCTGAAGTTAACGAACGGTCATCGTCTTTTCAAAGGAAAAGTCACGGACATCAATCGTAAAACAGAAGAAGGCTTTGCAAAAGGGACTGCAACCATCGAAGGAGTAGAAGACTATAAGGAAGATGAGTGCTTCCTCCATTTCCAAAACGAACATTTACTTGCAGAAACAAAAGACAAAGTTTTATGTTCGACGCCTGATTTAATTACCGTGCTTGACTCAGATACAGGTATGCCGATTACAACTGAAGGACTCAAATATGGCGCCCGTTGTGTTGTCATCGGCATGCCAGCGAATCCAAAATGGCGTACACCTAAAGGAATTGAAGTAGCGGGTCCTCGGTATTTCGGCTACGACCTAGATTTCACGCCACTTGAAGATCTTGTAAACAAGGAGTGGAACTAATATGACAAATTATCGAATCGGCATTGACGTTGGCGGAACACATACGGATGCAGTCATTTTAGATGAATTTTATAACGTTATTTCAGTAGTGAAATCGCCCACAACAGAAGATGTAAGTACCGGAATCTATGCGGCAATGAAAGACGTAGTCGCATCGGCTGGCGTTCCTGTCGAAAAAATCAAGTTCGCAATGCTTGGAACGACACATTGTACAAATGCGATTGTCGAACGAAAACGGTTGAATAATGTTGCCGTTATCCGAATTGGTGCTCCCGCAACACTTGCCATTAAACCACTTGTCGGTGTGCCAGAAGATTTAAAGGCAATCCTCGGAAAGCATGTCTATATCGTCCGTGGCGGCCATGAATTTGATGGTCGTGAAATCGTCGAGTTGGATGAGCAGCATGTTTATGAGATTGCAAACGAAATGAAAGGAAAAGTCGATTCCGTCGCAATCACATCTGTCTTTTCCCCTGTCGTAAATAGCCATGAAACACGAGTAGCTGAGATTGTAGCGGAAGTGCTCGGAGATGATGTAGCTCTCTCATTATCCAATGAGATTGGGAGTGTCGGATTAATCGAACGAGAAAATGCAACCATTTTAAACGCTGCCATTGTTAACGTAGCTAGATCCACCGCTGATGGATTCGTTCAAGCGTTACAAAAAGAAGGCATCCATGCGAAAGTGTTTTTCGGGCAAAATGACGGTACATTAATGTCAGTTGAATATACGGTGAAATACCCCATATTGACAATTGCATGCGGTCCAACAAACAGTTTAAGAGGAGCTTCCTATTTGACCAAACAATCCGATGCGATTGTCGTTGATGTCGGCGGAACAACGACCGATGTTGGCGTACTGATCGGGTCATTCCCACGCCAATCTTCGCTTGCAGTTGAAATTGGAGGTGTGCGAACGAATTTCCGTATGCCGGATATTACAGCGATTGGTCTTGGCGGAGGAACCATTATCCGAATCGCTGACGATGGAAGTTTCCAAATCGGTCCGGATAGTGTCGGTCATTTACTGCATAAGAAAAGTTTGATTTTCGGCGGAGATACACTGACAACAACCGATGTCGCTGTTGCACTTGGCAAAGTTGAGCTAGGTGATTCAAGTCTCGTCAACCATTTAGACAACGCATTACTTGAAAAAATTTATAGCCATATGATTGAAATGGTAGAGGAAACGGTCGATAAAATGAAGACCAGTTCGGATCCAGTCCCAGTCATTTTAGTTGGAGGAGGCAGCATTTTATTCCCCGCCGAGTTGAAGGGCGCTTCCGTTGTTATTAAACCAAATAACTCAGGTGTCGCAAATGCAATTGGTTCCGCTATTTCTCAAGTAAGTGGGCAAATTGAGCGCATTTTCTCCATGAACGAACTAGGAAGAGAAAAGACACTTGAATTAGCAAAAGAGATGGCTCGTCAAGAAGCGATCCATGCAGGAGCAGATCCAAACGAACTGGTCATTGTTGACTTTGAAGATGTCCCACTCGCCTATTTACCAGGCGATGCAACTAAAATCCGTGCAAAATCAGCTGGACCCTTAGCTAAAAATTAAATGCAAGCACCAACAAGCGCCCACCTTTTTTCAGGGGGGCGCTTGTTGACGCTTACGTTTCAAAATTGAACGAGGACCTAGAACCTCAAAACCATTCCCAAGTTGAACCTCACCCTGAAACTGGAGCATTACATATATACAGCTTCCCCACCCGATGCCTAAACAAAACACAGTAGAAGTTCAATGAATCGGTCATTCAAACCTTATCTAGCATTCACCCTTCTCCACGCCCGTCCATCCTTTCGATGCATCGGTTGGATGTAGTGGTAATATACATGATTGATATCCATATCTTTAACAGCTTCTACAAAATCGGTTGCTGCATAAGTAAGGCCACCCCTTTGGCTCAAACCACTTCGCATGTCTTCGTCAATGATCGTAATCGGCCCATCATCTTTCTCCCGTAAATGATCTATCAGTGATTGCGTATCTTTATTGTTTCCCAAAATGATATAGAATTTCATAGTGTTCCCTCCATTATGTTGGTCTTGTAGATCAAACAACAACGACAAACAGTTCTTTCAATTGAACTTCGTGGAGCATTTACTCTTTAAAAATCGGTACCTGGGTAATAAACAATAACAAATAATTCACGTAGTCGTATGACAATTCAAATAAAAATAGATACAAACGTAGATACATAGTCCATGCCTTAGTAATATGTAATTGGTAGTGCCGTGCATGGACACCTGGAATTTCGAGATTTCTCCATAGTCTCTCTTTGTTCTTTTCAAAACCGATACATATACTTATGAAAGAAAACATCTTCACTTTTCTCTACATAGGGTTTCGCCTGAATCAGTGACATATAAGTAACATCATCCACTAATTCCTCATCACCTTCATGATCATAGTCAATGACAGCAATATGGGTGACGCCTTGCCCTTTAAGTTTCTTAATCATGCCGGGTGTACGGATTGTAACGCCTAGAATAATGTGCATTGCCACTATCATCTCGACCTTTACATTTTTTTAGTATGGACTAGTTGTGAGTCTATCGAATAATTCAATCTACTTCCGAAAAACTTTCTCCTCGTTAAAAAATTCCTCAACCATTTCTCTACTTTTCTTACCGTGCGACAAGCGCAGGTACCTGACATGATTGCGTATCTTTCTAGTTTCCCAAAATGATATAGGCTTTCGCAAATATGCCCCCTTTTCTCATTTATAATAGTCACCATATACAAGTAGAATAAAGAGCATTGGTTCGAATCGCTTTACCTCATTCAAAAATCAATGCAGACTCCATCCATGAGTCCATAGTACCACAATAAATGAATAATAGGGTAGTAACGAATCATAATTATGTAAAAAAAGCTCCTAATTTCTTCAGTTCATCATTAGAGTTTTTCAACACTAGAGGATAATTATGTATTAATTTGGTTATTAATCCCATTTTAACCGAGATATTTTCCAATCGATCTCTAGTGTGGAGTACCAGTGCAAGAAACAACAACGAACCATTCAACCAATCGTATATTCATACAAAATCGACTGGTATTTTAGAAAAGTACCTAATAAATATAAATTTGTAGTGTATATTCACAATAGCATCGTGCACAGGTACCTAAAAAACCTCAAAATAATTATTTACCCCCCTTTTTCACCTCCAAATCAGAGATTTAGCCCAAATTTACGCAAAAAAAGGGGTCAAATCTCATTTTTGACTATTTACTATTTATCCCAGTATGTTGATTCTATTAGGGTTTTCCAATATGATTGATTCAATTTATATGGAAGGGGGATTCCTTAATGGCTTCATCTATTATGAGCGTCGGGCTACAGGGGATGAAAGGACATAAAGTTCGAATTGAGGCGAATGTGAGGGTTGATAAGGAGCAGTGTGTGATCATCGGACTACCCGATGCGTCGATTAAAGAGTCAAAAGAACGTGTGCTTAGTTGTTTACATGCGTTGGATCTTGATATTGAATTGAAAAAAATCACAATTCATTTGTCTCCTGCTGATGTCAAAAAAAGCGGAACGGGTTTTGACTGCGCTATGCTTCTTGCTGTTATGCAAGAAGTACTTAAAAAACCGCTTTCTATCGACGAATCTACTTGTGTATTAGCAGCACTGTCACTGAATGGTGAACTTATGCAATTCCACGGTATGATTCCTGCCATTCAACAGGCGATTGTTCTTGGTTTTAAGCGTATCATTTTGCCTCCAATTGACGTTAGCTTTTTACACAAAGTCGCGGACGTGGAGCTCATTCCCTTGTCCACTATAGATGCAGTCATTTCCTATTTGCAGGGCCAACCCTCTTTTCTGCTCGATCAACCCCTGCAACTTTTAGTTGAAGAACATGCATCATCCACTACGTGGAGCTCATTCACTGATATTTCTTCAATCCGAGGTCACAAGGAAGCAAAACGGGCATTGGAAATTTCAGCTGCTGGTGGACATCATGTTCTCTTATCAGGCCCCCCGGGATGTGGAAAAAGTATGCTTGCCGATGCTTTTCACACCATACTACCTGACCTAACCCATGAAGATATGCTCGAACTTTATGGCATTTATCATTTAGCGCGCGAAGCACGAGGCTTCTCTTGCCGCCCCCCTTACCGGAATCCCCACCATTCCGCTTCATCCATTTCTTTAATTGGCGGTGGAACATTTCCAAAACCCGGTGAGATTTCGTTGGCACATAACGGTGTCCTATTTCTAGATGAATTAGGAGAATTCTCAAGAAAAACGCTAGATATGCTGAGACAACCTCTTGAAAGAGGCGAAGTAACAATTAGCCGTGTCAAACAGACCGTTACCTATCCGTCTACTATCATACTAATTGCTGCGACCAACCCATGCCCTTGCGGCTATTTCGGTTCACATGAACGATATTGCACATGTACGCCAAAACAAGTGACGAGCTATCAACTAAAAGCCTCCGGACCCCTTCTGGATCGTCTGGATTTTGTCCTAACGTTGAAAAACGTAGGGTTACATCATGATGATTCAATCGAAACATCTGCCGTCATTAGGGAACGAACAACACGCGCTAGGCGTATGCAACGAATACGATATGGCAACGGTAAACTTAACAGCACCGTCCCTTTTCAACAGTTATATGAAACATGCGCCCTATCTAGCAAACAGTCAAACTTTATTGATAAAATATGTTTTGAGCAAAAGTGGAGTAACCGAACACAAGCCAAGCTCATCCGAATTGCTCGGACAATTGCTGACCTAGAAGGCCAAGAGGTCATAACCGACTCAGCCCTGCAAGAAGCGATTGCCTGGAAGCGTCTCCCTCCTTTGTCGCAACAATCGACTACGACGATGGGAGGTCATTGATGTGCCAAGACGAAAACGAAACTGGCATCCAAATGCTTACTTCCATGTAATCATGCGTGGAAATAATCGACAAAGTATCTTTCGGACAGAAGAAGATGTCATGCAATTGATGCGAATTTTCGAATACGCATCCGAAAAACTCCACTTCAAAATGCTTGCCTTTTGTATCATGACAAACCATTATCATTTGCTAATACGCTCCGAATACGTAGATCTTGCAAAAGTCATGGCACAGATTAACCGTAGATACAGCGATTATTACGCAAAGCGTTATTCACACGTCGGTCGAATCTATGAGAAGAGATACTTTTCAAAAGAAGCTGACGGTCCGCAAGCAATACTAGCTATTAGTAGCTACATACACCGCAATCCAATCGATACCCAGGTGCCAATGGTAGAAAAACTTGAAGATTACCCATATAGTTCTTTTCCCTATTATGTCAATGAAAATCAAAAGAAACCTAGTTTTCTACGAACCGATATCGTCGCCCATTTCCTACCCCACCCGTTCGATAAAACGAACCAAGCCTATTGCCTGTATTGCCTCACGTACAAGCAGGATGTGGAAGAAGACACCTAGTCTTTGAACTGTATGTGTCTCTTTTGGAGTACCTGTGCAAGAAACAACAACGAACAATTCAACCAATTGTATATACATACAAAATCGACCGGCATTTCAGAAAAACACCTAATAAATATTAAATTGTAGTGTATATTCAGAATAGTTTCGTGCAGAGGTACCTGAAATTAAGTTGCATAAAGTAGATGGGCGGTTGACACTCCCTTGAGAAAGGGGGTGTTTATATATGATGGTAACTTACGAGGCAATGAACATGCTATTTCAAGCTTTTATAGCATTTGCAACAATGGCAACTGCTATTATTGCAATGATTGTCCTCTTTATCAACAAAAAGAAGTAACCGCCCATTCCTTTGAACGAGGATCGTAATGGGAGGTTACTTTTTTCTTAACACCTATTCGATTGACCTTGGTCAGCCGCACTTCATGCGGAATGCAACTGTGATCAGCTGGACGTTTCTCAGACGTTCAGCTTTTCTTATTATATGCTCATTATATCACATTCATACAGGAAGAACACATTAAAATCGGTACCTGTGCATGAAACAACAACGAACAATTCAATCAATTGTATATACATACAAAATCGACCGGTATTTCATAAAAACACCTAATAAATATGAAAATGTAGTGTATATTCAGAATTGCATCGTGCACAGCGTTTAATGTGAAATAAGTCAAGCGCTATGAAAATAGATTTTTGGCCGCACGAAACCAAAGCCTCATAATGGTATTTTTTTGAAACTCA